>SYGN01000106.1 GCA_005799525.1 Opitutaceae bacterium
CAGCAGGCGGCGCGTTGCTCGGACAAGACGGCGTTTTTCTATCTCGGCAAGCTTATCGAGTTTGCCGACACTCGTGATATCTTTACCAAACCGGCCAATGCCCAGACCGAAGCGTATGTCTCCGGTCGCTTCGGTTGATTTCTTTATGCCATGACGCACTACAGCCAAGAAATGACCCACCTCAAGGAGAGCCTGCTTGCGATGGCGAGCCATGCGGAATCCGCCGTCGCCCGGGCGATGCGCGCCCTTGTGGAGCGGGACGATGCGCTGGCCCTGCAGGTGCAGGCGGATGACAACATCCTCGATCAATTCGAAATCGAGATCGATGACACGGCGCTTCACTTGCTCGCCAAGGCGCCGCTCGCGACCGAGCTCCGGCTGATTACCGTGGCGATGAAGATCTCGGGAAATCTTGAGCGGGTGGGGGACGAAGCTGTCACCATGGCGCGGCGGGCCATGGTGCTGGGCTCCGAGCCGCCACTGAAAGCGTATATTGACCTACCCCGGATGGCCCAAATGTCGCTGGAAATGTTGCGCGATGCGATCACCGCGTTTGTGAGCCGAGATCCGGAAAAGGCGCGGGCAGTGATTCCGCGTGACCACGAAGTTGATGACCTCAACCGGCAACTCCACCGCGAACTTTCGAGTTTTATGGTGGAGAGCCCGGCGACGATTACGCGCTGTCTCAATTTGATGGTGATTTCAAAAGCGATCGAGCGCATTGCCGACCATGCGACGAGTATTGCCGAAGAAGTCGTCTACCTCTACGAAGCGAAAGATATCCGGCACTCCGGACAAAAAAATTATGAAACCGAAAATCGTGGTCGTTGATGACGAACCCGATGCACTCGAAGTGCTCGGCTTCAAACTTAAGGAAGCGGGCTACCTGCCGATTTTCGCCAAGGACGGAGCGCGCGCCATCATCGCGGCACGGGATGACCGGCCGGCACTCATCGTGCTCGACCTCATGTTACCCGAAGTCGACGGCCTCGAGGTGTGCAAGATTCTCCGGCGCGATTTGGCGACGTCGATGATTCCGATCATTATGTTGACGGCGAAGGCCGCAGAGATGGATCGGGTGATCGGGCTCGAACTGGGCGCTGATGACTACGTCACCAACCCCTTCAGTCCGCGGGAATTAGTTTTGCGCATCAAGAAACTCTTGGCCCGCGTGAAGGCCTCGGACGAGCCGGTGGCTCGATTGCGTTTCGACGAACTGGAAATCGATGTGCCGCGCCACGCGGTGATGATTTCGGGCAAACCGCTCGTGCTGACTGCCACGGAATTCAAACTGCTCGAACTGCTCGCCCGCCGCCGCGGGCGGGTGCAGACGCGGGACCGTCTATTGCAGGATGTATGGGGCTACGACAATCCGATCGAGAGCCGAACGGTAGACACCCACATGCGCCGCCTGCGCGAGAAGCTCGGCGAGACGGCCCGGTTCCTCGAAACCATCCGCGGCGTGGGCTACCGGTTCGTGGCTCTAGACTGAGCGCCGGTGCGTGTTTTAGATGAGCCGAACACCGATGTTTTGCAGGAGACAGCTGGCAGCAAATCGCCCGCAAGCAGGCTCCTGCCTCCAGGCAAACAGGGCGACGATTGACGCGCCGGGCGGGCGTCGCTTGAACACCTGAGGCTGGGCGCGTTGACCTCCGGGCTTTTTTGCGTTGCCGATACTTTCCACGTGAGCATCCGCGAATTTTTTTTCATAGCCGCTTTCGCCGCAGCCGCCTGCGCCGCCTGGCGGCTTTGGACGCGTTTACGCACCGCTCAGCGGCGTCATCAAGCCACCTTGACCGAGCTGCGCGGCACCCACGTCGAGGCCTTGCACGCGCACACCGCGCGGTTGGAAGCGATGCTGGACAGTATGATCGAAGGTTTGGTGGTCGTGGATGCTCGGGGCCGAATCGCGCTGGCCAACCGCGCCGCAGGTGAGCTATTCGGGTTTTCCCGCATGATGGTCGGCGGGACTCTGCTGGAGGTTATTCGCCACCACGAAGTCGCCGCGCTGGCTGCGCGGGTGGGCGGCGAGGGTGCTGTCGTCGAACATGAAGTACGCCTAGAGGGTCCGGAGCCCCGCGTGCTCCATCTCAGTGCGGTTGCGCTGCGAGATGCGGCGGGCGCGCCGGCCGGGGCGGTCCTTGTTTTTCACGACGTGACGCGGATCAGGGAGCTGGAGGGCGTGCGGCAGGATTTCGTCGCAAACGTCAGCCACGAGTTGCGCACACCGCTCTCCTTGATCAGGAGCGCGGCTGAGACACTCCTTGACGGTGCGAAGGACGATCCGGCGGTCGCGACGCGTTTCCTAGAGATTATCGACAAGCATGCGAATCGGTTGACGCTGCTGATCGACGACCTGTTGTTGCTGGCCCGCTGGGATTCCGGCCGGGTTGAGCTGAAATTTCAGACCCTCGCGCTGCGGGCCGCGGCGCAGGATTCGCTCGACGATTTCGGGAGCGTGGCCCGGGCCCGCGCCGTAACCTTGGAAAATACGGTGCCAGCCGGTCTGGTCGCCCGCGCTGATCCCGATCGTTTGCGCCAAGTGCTCTCTAACCTGATCGACAACGCGATCAAATATGGTCGGCCCGAGGGGCGGGTTACGATCGCAGGCAGGGCGCTGGCTGGTGAGCGGATCGAACTGTCCGTGTGTGACGACGGTCCGGGCATTCCGACGGAAGCGAAGGAACGGGTGTTTGAGCGTTTCTACCGGGTGGACAAGGCGCGCTCGCGCGAGCAGGGCGGAACGGGGCTCGGGCTGGCGATCGTGAAAAATGTGATGCAGGCCCACGGTGGCGAGGTGCGGGTCGAGAGCGCGCCGAGTGCGGGCACGACGTTTTTTCTGACGCTGCCGGCGATGAAAGCGAATTAGGATTATGCTCTGAACTTACCGGGCAGGTGTGGCGGCGACGAAATTGGCGGCGTCGGCTGTGCTGCCGGCGCCGGAGTATTTGGCGAACTGCGGAAAGGGGAAAAGAGGGCGAGTGCGCAACACCTTGCCGTCGTTGCCCTTAGCCTGACCGAGGAGCTGATCGGGTGCCTTGCCCTCCTCGACCCAGCGGACGAGCGCGGCCTGCGTGCCGCTCGGGGACGGCCCCGCGCCACGGAAACCGTGATCGACGCCAGATACGAGAAATAGGCGCGCAAACTCCGCTGTCGTCTCCGCGCCACCCATGCGCTGCTGCACTCGTTCATAATACTCGATCGTGCTTTGCGGCGGGATCAACTGGTCGGCGAGGCCGTGCGTAATGATCAGCTTGCCGCCGCGATTGCGGAAGCGCGTGAGGTCGGGATCGTCGGCACTGAAGACGGGGCCGAACTGCTCGGCCGACTGGCTGAAGAACAACTCGAACTCGTCGCGCTTCAGCGTGCGGCTATCGTAGCTTGGACTCTGGCGAGAAAAAACTTCACTCACTCGAACGCGATCCCGAACGGCTTACCGGTGAGCGGCGTACCCTCGGTGCCCGCGACGGCAGAGAGGTTCGTGCCTCGCGTGTAACCATGCCAGAGACGCTGGCCGTCGCGC
The DNA here is from genome assembly GCA_005799525.1 of Opitutaceae bacterium. Lineage (GTDB taxonomy): Bacteria > Verrucomicrobiota > Verrucomicrobiia > Opitutales > Opitutaceae > GAS368. The sequence goes on from SYGN01000106.1 coordinate 3,524, forward strand.
GACCGCGCGCCGTCCAAAATCTGCCGCAGCACCGCCGCATCGGCGTCGGTAAACGTCTCGGCACCGACACTCATTCCGACGAGCACCGGCGGATCCCACCTAGCACGGATCGGACCGTCGATCACGCCGTCCGTCACGCCATCGGCGGCATCGCCCGCCGCGATAGCGCCAGTGGTGGCGGCGTCGAGTTTGGCTTTCGAAACGTGGTGGTTCGCCTCCTGCATCACGGCCTGCGCCCACAAACTGCCCGGCACCATGCGGGCCCAATTGACTGAGGGGCAACCGGAGAAAATACCGTCATAGTCTTCAGGATACCGCTGCGCCTCCGTAAAGCCCTGGCGCCCGCCGGTTGAGCCGCCGATAAAATAAGAGTAGCGCGGGCCCTTGCCGTAAAACGCCGTCGTGAGCGCCTTGCCGACGACGGTCATCTCGTGGATGCCAGGTAGGCGTTGTCGCGGATCTCCTGCCAGTTGAGCCGACCGTTGGCGTTGAGGGCGAAGGCACCGCTGCCGCCCTCGTGACCGGTGTCGGTCGCGGCGGTGGCAAACCCCTGGGCGACCGGACCGCGAAGGCTATTGGCGCTGCCGCCGTTAAAGCCACCACCGCCGTTGCCCATGAAACGGCCGTTCCAGTTCTTCAACGGGAGGGCGACCCAGACGGTCACGCGATCGGTCGCGGGCGGATGCGTCACCACGGCAGTGATACGTACGGAGCCCTCGGCCTCGTTGACGACGACGGACGAGAGGGTGGTATGCGGGAGGGCGACCCTCCGCAGATCGTCCGGTGTACGCACCGGCACGATATCCGGGTAGAGCGACACCGGACGCTGGGCGAGCGCCGGGCTTGTCAGCAGGAGAGTGGCGAAAAAGCAGAGAAGCGGGGTTTTCATGAGAAAAAATGGGTGGGGCGACTCGTGCGCTGCCGGTCATGTGAGCACGGCGGTCAGCCCGTACAGGATATTTAACAGGAATGGAAAATGCCGTCTCGGCTGCGGATGGTTCATGGCCCTCTTGCGTTTGTCCACACTGACGACGAGCGTGCGGAGCAGCGGATGTAACGGGAAGTGAAGTCCGTGATTCAATTGGTGAGACGCCCGTGTCACGTCGACAGCGACTCAGCTGGCTTCACTTCAAGTTACACCTGGAGCAGGCTCACGGGAAATTTGTCATCCAAGCAGTCTGCGGCCAGTCCGTTCCGAAAGTGGCAGGCTGTGGGGTGCCCGGGGTGCTGCGGCCTCGCTCGATGTCGGCGCGCAGGAGGCGGCCGAGGCGTTGGATGATTTCGGGATGCGTGTTGGCGACGTTGGTTGTTTCGGCGGGATCGGCGGTGAGATCGTAGAGTTGGAACGGCGGGAGCGTGGCGAGATCCGTACGATGGGTCTGGAGCCATTGGCCGGGGGCCGGCGTGGGGGAACTCCAGCCGCCGGAACCCGCCCAGAGGAGGAGTTTCCAGCGGCCCTCGCGGATCGCGAAACGACCTTCGGCAGATTGGCTGATGAGTGAGGTGCGGACGGGCGGAATCACGGGCGAGACGCCCGGGCCACTCGGCATTGCGCCGCCGCCGCGCAGCAGCGAGAGGAAACTGATGCTGTCTTCGGCGGCGGTGGCGGCGATCTGGGTGTTAAGGATTTCGGCGCAGGTGGCGAAGAGGTCGAGTTGCTCGACGAGGGCGTGGGTCGTCGTACCGGCTTTGATGGTCGCGGGCCAATGCGCGATGAACGGCACGCGGTGGCCACCTTCAAAGAGATCGGATTTGTATCCACGATAGCCGGCGCTCGGATCGTGATTGAATTTCGCGTGGGCGGGGACGTTGGCGGCGGGGGCGAAGCCGTTATCCGAGGTGAAAATGATCAGCGTGTTTTTCGCGAGGCCGTGTTTCTCAAGGGCGGTGAGGAGGCGGCCGATGTCCGCGTCGACTTGCACGACGAAGTCGCCGTAGGAAGTGACCTTGGTTTTGCCGTCAAACTCCCGGGTGGGCAGAATCGGTGTGTGCGGCGCGGCGAGCGGCAAATAGAGAAAGAAGGGTTTGCCGTCGCGGGCGGCGGCGCGTTCGGCAAAGAACGTCAGGGATTTTTCGATGAGGCGCGGCTGCACGTCTTCCATCTTAAAATCGGGCCCGATCGGGCCGCCGCGCCAAAGTTTTGGGACGGGGCTGTCGGCGACGGTGGCCGTGGGCACGGCGGTGGCGCGGTCGTTGGCGAGCCACACGTAGGGCGGCATGTCGAGGGATGCGCTGATGCCGAAGAAGCGGTCGAAGCCGTAGGCGAGCGGGCCGTTGGCGAAGGGTTGGGCGAAATCGACGTTTTCGAGTTGAGTGCCGGTGCGCGTCCAATCGAGTCCAAGGTGCCATTTGCCGAAGACGGCGGTGGTGTAGCCGTGTTCGCGGAGAAAGCTCGCGACAGTGGGGCGACGCGCCTCGATGAGCGGTGGGTGGTAACCTTGCAGCACGCCTTGTTTCAGACGTCCACGCCATGCGTAGCGGCCCGTGAGGAGTGCGTAGCGGGCGGGTGTGCAGAGAGAGGAAGCGGAGTGGGCGTCGGTGAAACGCAGGCCGTCGCGCGCGAGGCGGTCGAGGTGCGGGGTTTGCCAGGCACTCTTGGGATTGTAGCAGGAGACGTCGCCGATACCGAGGTCGTCGGCAAGGATGTAGACGATGTTCGGCGGCGGAGTCGCGGCGCAAGCGGCGACCGCCATCAGAAGGGCCGCAACGGCGGTGAGGATCACGCGGTGACTTCGGCTACCGAAACCCCTGTTTTTTTCAAAGGGAGTTTCACGTATTACGTGACACTTGATTTCGAACATTTGTTGAGGAAGACGTGACAGGGTCATGGGAGGAGTGGGGGAGGTTATGGGGGCGGCGGCGGATTTCTCGGCATCTTGAAAAAAATGCGCTCGGCGGCGGCAGAGCCGAGCGTACGGGTTAGCGCGAAAAGGGGGTGGGTTACGCGCCGCGCAGGAAATCTTTAATTTGGGCGACGAAAATCGGTAATCTGGAAATTTCCGGAAAAAGCTGTTCATGACTTGACTTCAAATTTCGAGAACCCCGATGCCCGATTTCACGATTTCCGGCGGCCATTCGCGCCGAGGCAGGGGCTCCCTAGGAAATCGTGAGCGTCGTCTTGAACGGAGTCAGGCCGGTGAGGTAGACGCTCTGGCCGTCCCATTTCGGGAGAGCGCCGCGGACTTGCTCGTAGGTGTGTTCGACGCGGCCGGGGCCGAATTCGATGGTGTCGTCGCCGACGGTGTATTTGCCGGTGCCGCTGCGGAGGAAAAAGGCGTCAGGGACGCGGGACACGGGTTCGACGCCGGTGAGTTTTCCGCCGTGGCGGAAGGCGAGCTCGATAGAGACTGGGACGTCGGCTGTGCCGGTAAGGGAAATCGCAAACGTAAATTTTCCGGAGATTTCGGTGACTTCAACGCTGGCTTCGAGGCGCTGGACGTTGCTCTGCTGGCGTATGGCCTTGCTGTTGGTAGCGAGCGTGCCGTTGGGTGCCATTTTAGTGTGATCGCCAAGGGCGATCTGCGCGGCAGAGAGCGGTTGGAAGTACGGGCCCTCGAGGGATTGGCGGAGGATATAGCGGCCGGCGCGGACTTCGAGGGTGTCGGCCGTGAACTGGCCCTTGCCAAAAAACGCGGTCGCGAAACGCACGGCCTCGAGGGCGGCGGAGTTTTTGCGGAACGAAAACAGCGTGGTGTTGTTGGCGAGAATGGTCGCGCTCGCGGAGCCGCGGCGGATGCGCGCAAGCGTGGAGTAGGAAAAATGTTTCGCGTAGTCGGTGGGTAACGGAGCGTCGGCGGGGAGTGCGCGGAGGAGCGCGGGTTCGGTCAGAAATGAGGCGAGTTCGCCGATCTGCGCGCGGGCGGTGCGCTCGATCTGGCGGCACATCGCGGCGAAGCGGCCGTTGCTGTCGTGCAACGCGAGGGTGCGATACGAGTAGTAGTAGCGGGCCATGCTGCCGCGTTGGTAGCGGTCTTGGCGGCGCGAAGCCTCGGTGACGACCTCGCCGTCGGGGTGCACGTAGAAGATGGTCATCTCAAGATTGCGCCGCACGGACTCCAGCAGTGCTGGCCGCTGGAGATGCCGCGCGACGGTGATGAGCGCACGGTTCACAATCGGTGAGTAGATGGTGGTGCTCTTCTCTGTGTATTGGCCGTCGGGATCGAGATCGACGGTCTCGGCGAGCCATTGATCGATGCGAGCGACGTAACTCGAGTTAGGGAAAAGGACGTTGGCGGACGCGAGAGCGGCGCAAACAACCCAGCGGTGGTTGGGTGTGTGGACACCGCCGGTCACGAGGCCATCGGCTCCGCGCGTGATGAATTTCCCAAGTTCAGCAGCAAGAGCAGCGAGCGCCGGCACGGGGCTCGCACGGAGGAGAACGCAGGCGGGGCACACGACCTCCAAAATGAACGCCATGTCGGGCGGCGAGTGGAAATTGGTCGCGAAGTAATCGACGGTGCCGTCTTCGGGATGTTGCGCGGCGAGCATGTAGGCGAAGGCGAGACGCAGCGGTTCCACTAGATCGGTAGACGTGTAGTATTTCGAACCGGGTGCGCAGGCAGCGCAGGCCAGGGCGGAGATAAAACCGGAGGTGTTTTGCGCGGTGTGGAGGCCGTATTCGTTGACCTGTCCACCGAGCCACCGATGGCCGCTGCGGCGCTCTTGTTTCGCGAGCAGCGCGGGGATCGCGCCGTCGTTGGCGCGAATGAATTCCTGGAGTAGGTCTTCGGAGGCGACGGGAATCGCGTCGGCAGCGAAGGAACGGGGGCCGAGAGCGGCGAGGGACGTGAGGGCGGCAGTGGAGGCGAGGAAGTGGCGGCGATGCATGGGGGGGGGAATCAGCGTTCGATGTCGAGGGAGAGGAGGAACTCGCGGCCGGCTTGGCGACCGTAATTGCGCGGGACGCCGTTGGTGAACGTGCGGGTGACGAAGACGCGCTTCGCGTTGAAGACGTTGTTGACGTTAAGTTGCACGCGGCAGGAGGAGTTCCCGAAGCCGCGAAAGCGGTAGTTGGCCATCAGGCCGGTCAGGAGGTAGCGCTCGGAGTAGTAGGGATTGTCGCGGTCGGTGCGGGTGCGACCCTTGGCGTCGATCTTGTTGGGAAAGCCGATCACGGACGGGGCCCGGTAGCGGAAATTAACGGACGTGGTCGCGCCTTTGAGGCGGCCTGCGGTGAAGCTGCGCGTCGCGACGAGATTCGAGCGCCACGTCTGGGAGTTGCCACCGGGGTTGCCGAGGCTGGCCTGGATATCATCGAGGGGGCCCTGGATGAGTTGCGCGTGGGCGGCATCCACCGCGCGGGTGGCATCGTAGGCGGCGGTGGACCAACCGCCGCGGTAGGCGCGCCACGTGGCGAGCTTGGCGTCGAGGTAATCGTACCACGGCTGCGTGGAGATGTCGTCGATGACGGTTTTGGTGCGGCCGGCGTTCAGGAAGATGCGCCAGTTGCGCGTTGGGTTGAACGTGACTTCGATCTCGAGGCCCTTGCTGTTGCGGTCGCCCGGCAGACGGAAATCGGCGGGGAGCGGGTTGCGCGCCTGCAGGAAGAGCGGGTTGATCGGGTAGGTCGGATCGTTCAGGTGGAGCTGCTGCTCGAAATTGATCAGATTCTGGCGGAGGCCGGAGTCGGCGAGCGTGGTATTGCGATTGAGGGAATTGAAATAGTTGACCTTGAAGTTGAGGCGGTCGTCGAGGAGGCGGAAGCGCACGGAGTATTCGCGGGACTCGCCGTAGTTGGGCTCGACGACGGTGCCCGTGACGTCGCGGACGACGGCGACCTCATTCAGCGAGGCGTTCCGCGAGTAGTCGTAGCCGAACGAGACCCAGCGTTCGAGCCACGGCGGCCGGACGATGAAACCATAGTTCCAGCGGGTGGCGGAGCGGTAGGGCGTCCAGACGGACGCGGGTTCCTTCTCGCGAAAATCGGCGTAGGCCCGGTAGCCGGTGCCGAGGGGGTTTTGCGGGGTGATCGGGCCTTCGGTGAGGATCGGCTGGAAGGAGCCGAAGTTGGAATTGCGCACGCGATCGTAGCGGACGCCGACGTTGGCCACGAGGTGGTTTTTGAAAAACACACTCGAGGTGCTCCCGGCGAGCGAGCCGCGCTGGAGATGGTTCGCGGACGGCGCGGTGCCGACGCCGCCGACGGGATTTTGGAAAGAGGTGACGCCGAAGCGCTCACCCGCGGCGGTCGCAAACCAAAGTGTCTCCATCAAATCGCCGTAGGCGGTCGGGGCGGCGAGGCCGTAGGCGCGCGGGTCGCCCGTGCTGCCGAAGACCGGAAGGTATTGGCGCATGTTGAGCTCGCGCTCGATGCTCAGCGGGTTGTTTTGCGCGGCGGCGGAGAGGAAACTGGGCTTGCCGATAACGAGGTTGCGGAGCTGGGCGAGGGTGTAGGTCACGGAATCCTCGTAGCTGGCGAAGACGCCGAGCCGGTGCAGGCCGAAGTGACGGGTCCAGCCGGCGTTTTTCGTGAAGTCCTGCTCATGGGTGCCGACGGCGCGCGCCTGATGGACGGCGAAATCCGCCCAGTTGCCCTGGCCGGCGGAGCGATTGGCTTCGAGGTAAGGGCGGCCGTAGAGTGGGTTGGCGGTGACGCCGTCGGGCAGAAAGGCGTTGATGTCGACGAGGATGTCGTAGGCGTTATTGGCGAAAAGCTGCGCAGTCTGATTGCGGTAGGATTCAAACGAGTAGCCGAGCTCGGCAAACGTCGTACGCGCGAGCCGCTGCTCAATCGTGGCAGTAACGTTGCGGCTGCGGCGGAAATTGTAGCGGCCCCAGCCGGCGGGGTTCGTGTTCCACGGGAGGCCCGGATCGATGAGCGTCTGGGTGTTGCCAGCCGAGCCGGCGCCGTCGGCGATATTGACGAAGACCGTGTTGCGCACGTCCTGAAAATTCACGAACGAAGGATTGCCGTTTTGGGGAAAGACGAAGAGCTGCGACTTCGTGCTGAAGGCATAGGCGCGCGTCGTGCCGTCGGCGAGGGCGAAGGTCGGCGCGGCGGGGCGGCCGGTGGTTGCGGCCGTGGCGGCGAAGTTGCGATAGGTCTGGGGGGTGCCGGCGCGCTGCGAGGCGAGCCAATGCAGGTGACCGTTGTCACGGGCCATGGTGGTCGCGGGGCGCGCGTCACGGCGGTGGTGATATTCGCCCTCGACGCGGACGGTGGTGTTTCTGAACGGCTGCCACGTCGTCGCGAGGAAGGCGCGGCGACTGTCGTCGTAGCCGGGAGTGATAAAATACTCCTTGTTCTCGCGCAGCGTGGCGAGCCGCAGGGCGAGTTTCCGCGGAATGAGCACCTGGCTGAGGTCGAAGACGGCGCGCTCGGAACCGTAGCTGTCGGCCCGGAGCGAAAGCTTCTGTTTGTTGCGCGTGAGGTTGGCGCGCGCGGAGGTGCTTTCGGCTGTGCCGGCGGAGCCGCCGAGGCCGAATTGCACGGCATTGGCGCCGCTCACGAGGGAGAAGCGCTCGGTGTTGTAGGAATCGGGCTCGATGGTGGTGCGGAAATAATTGCGCGTGCGATCCACGTTGCCGAGGCCGCGGGAGTTGCTCGAGTCGTCGGCGCCGTTGCGCGAGCCCGGGCGCGAATCGGCGTTGCCGTTGACGTTTTCGAGGTAGGTCTGCGTCGTCGCGGAGAACAGGAATGCCTCCTCGGTCGTGGTCGCGCCGATATCGTCGAGAAAATCCTTCGTGAACACCTGCACCTGCCCCGCGACATCCGCGAGGTCGATCTTGCCGCGGCCGCCCTG
>SYGN01000107.1 GCA_005799525.1 Opitutaceae bacterium
ACGCCCGTCTCCGCCCTGATCCATGCCGCGACGATGGTCGCCGCCGGTATCTTCATGCTCTGCCGGATTAACGTCCTCATGGTGCCCGCCGCGCTCGACGTGATGATGTGGACCGGCACCGTCACCGCGCTCTACGCAGCGCTTTGCGCCATCACGCAAAGCGACATCAAGAAAGTCCTCGCCTACTCCACGCTCTCCCAGCTCGGATTTATGGTCGCCGCTTTCGGCCTCGGTTCGCTCTCGAGCACGCATCTGCACGGCACCGAGGCACACACCGTCGTGATCGCCGCCGGGGTCGGCGCCGCGATGTTCCATCTCACGACGCACGCCTTCTTCAAAGCCCTCATGTTCCTCGGCTCCGGTTCCGTCATTCATGGCTGCCACCACGAGCAGGACATCTTTAAAATGGGCGGCTTGCGCACGCGGATGCCGCTCACGTTTTGGACCTTCACCATCGGCGTCGCCGCCATTATAGGCTTTCCGTATCTCGCCGGCTTCTTCTCGAAAGATGCGATCCTCTACCTTGCGTTCGAGAAAAACTCCTCCGTCTTCGCGCTCCTCGCTTTCACCGCCGTCCTCACCTCCCTCTATATGGTGCGCCTCTGGAAACTCACCTTCCTCGGCACGCCGCGCAGTGACTACGCGTCGCACGCCCACGAAGGCGGCCTCACGCTTACTCTGCCCCTCGTGCTCCTCGCGGTGCTTTCACACGTCGCCGGTTACACGGCGTTTTACCCGAATGTTTTCTCCGGCGTCTTCGACCACATCCCCGAAGCCCACGGCTCCGATCATACGATCATTTTAATCACCGGCCTCGGCGTGATGGCGGTCGGTGCCAGCATCGGCTACTTCTTCTACAAATCCACGCCCACCGATACCCTCGCCGACAAAGTCCCCGGCCTCTTCGCGGCGCTCTCGGCTTTCAAGAACGCCTTCGACGGCGCCTACGATTACTACGTTGCCAAGATTCAGCAGCGCTTCGCCCTATTTGTTAATTTCTTCGAGCAAATCTTTCTCGCCGGCCTGATTGTCCGCGGTCTCGCCGGTTTTGTCGGCCTCTGCGGCCTCGGTGCCCGCGCCCTCCATGTCGGTAACCTCAACGCCTACGTCTACTGGTTTTTGTTCGGCCTCGCGGCCCTGTGGCTGTTGGCGACCGGCGTCCTGTGAGCCTGCTTTCTCCCGCACCCTATGCGCGCCCTATTTTTTAACTACGGATTTCACGGATCGGTACGGATTCAAACCGGATTGATCCGTGTTAATCAGAGTAATCCGTGGTTAAACCGTGTTGCTGCCGTTCAGTTTCCGCGATGAGCCCATTGCCCTTCGATCCTCTGCTCGTTTCCATCGCCGCTCCTCTCGCGCTGGCCCTCGCCATCGCCCTCGGGTTGCCGAAGCGTTGGTCCGTGCTGCTCGCCTACGGCGCCTTTGCGATTCCCGTGCTCATGGCGCTGCATGTGTGGTGGCACTTCGGCGACGCCGCCAAGGACCACGGCTACGCGTTTCTCACGCGCTACTCCACCGGCCTCGACGGTCTCGGCATCGGCCTGAAACTCGGCCTCAACGGCATTTCGCTCCCGCTCTTTGTGCTCGCCGCCCTCGTCGGTTTCGCCGCCGGCCTCTACGCGACCCAATCCGGCGCCGAGCGTCTCAAGATTTACCTCATGCTGCTCCTCGTTATGCAGGGTGGCTTGATGGGGGTGTTCGCCAGCGTCGATATCTTCTTCTTTTATTTCTTTCACGAACTCGCGCTCATCCCGACTTTCATTATGGTCGGCGTCTGGGGCGGTCGGGACCGTAGCTACGCGGCGATGAAGCTGACGATCTACCTGACGCTTGGCGCGATGGTCTCCCTGCTCGGCTTGATCATGCTCTACGTGAAGAGCGGTGCGCACACCTTCGACCTGATCGTCCTCCGCGATCATCTCGCCGCCCACCCGCTCGCCGCGACGGTGCAAAACAATATCGCTGGCCTCCTCCTCTTCGGTCTCGGCGTCCTCGTCTCACTCTGGCCGCTCCACACCTGGGCGCCCCTCGGCTACGGTGCCGCGCCGAGCTCCGCCGCGATGCTCCACGCCGGCGTCCTGAAAAAATTCGGCGTCTATGGCCTCATCCAAGTCGCCCTCCCGTTGCTCCCCGACGGACTCGCCTACTGGGCTCACCCGCTCGCTTGGCTCGCCGTCATCGGCAACGTCCTGATCGTCGGCCTCATCACCATCGCCCAGCGCGACCTCAAGCAAATGATCGGTTATAGCTCGGTCATGCACATGGGCTATGCGTTCCTCGGCATCGCCGCCGGTGGTATCATCGGCCCGGGTGGCGTCGTTTTCCTCATGGTCGCCCATGGTCTCTCCGTCGCGCTCCTCTTTCTGCTAGCCACCGCGATTTACCACCGCACGCAAACCTTCGCCATGGATGAGATGGGCGGCCTCGCGCAAAAGACCCCGGTCCTCGCCGCGTTTTTCGTCGCCGCAACGCTCGCCAGCATCGGCCTCCCCGGTTTTGCCAACTTCTGGGGCGAACTCGCCATCTTCGTCGCTCTGTGGAAGTTCTCCCCGCTTATCACCGCGCTCGCGGTGGCCGGCGTCGTGATCTCTGCGGTTTACGGTCTGCGCTCTGCCGCCCGCGTATTCTTCGGTCCGCCGACTGCTGAACTCACCAAGGTAACCGCTGCGCATTTCCCCGCTGACCTCACTTTGAAGGAACGTTTCCCCGCACTCATTTTGCTCGCTGCACTGCTCTTCATTGGCCTCTGGCCAAAATCCCTCACCACGCCGATCAACGCCGCGTTGACTCCGCAAATATCTGCAAAAATCGGGAACGTGACTGGCCGCTAATTCTCGCTCATTTCAAAACCACGCCCACGCCACTGTTGCCTTGATTAGCGATGATTAGCGCAGCTTAGCGTCCCAGCCCTTCTTCGTCTTCTTTTCCCGTCCGTCACCTTCATGACTCTCGAAGCCGTCAAACTCGCCGCCGAGGCCAACCAGTGGGGTGCCATTTTCCCCGAGCTTCTGCTCGCCTGCCTCGCGCTCGCCCTGCTCGCCTTGGAGATCGTGCTGCCGAAGAAGCTCCACGCCTACATCCCCGATGTCGCCCTCGCCGGTCTCGTCGGTACGCTCGGCGGCCTGCTCGTCAATTTCCATTCCGCCACCCTCGGCAAGGAATCCTTTAACGGTCTGCTCCTCCATGGTCCCGGCGGTCAGGTGATGCGCGTCTTCTTCCTCCTGACAGCAATGCTCGTGTGCATCCTCGCGCGCGTCTCGCTGGCGAAGCAAAAGGTGCCACGTATCGAGTTCTACCACCTCGTGCTCATCATCACGGGCGCGATGATGCTCCTCGCGCAGAGCAATCACTTCGTGATGTTCTTCGTCGCCTTGGAGACTGTTACGATCGGCTTCTACATTCTCGTCTCCTACTTCCGCACCAATACGGCCTCGCTTGAGGCCGGCCTAAAATACCTCGTGATGGGCGCCCTCAGCTCGGGCATGTTGCTCTTCGGTATCGTCCTCCTCTACGGCGTGGCCGGCAACCCCACGCTCCCCGGCCACTCGGCCTCGGCGATGCATTACCCGGCGCTCGCGCAATTCCTCGTCGCCAATCCGCACAACTTCCTCGCCGGCGTCGGCATCGTCCTCGTGCTGGTCGGCGTCGCCTTCAAGATCGGCGCCTTCCCGTTCCAGATTTGGGTCCCCGACGTTTATCAGGGCGCGCCGACACCCGTCACCGCCTTCCTCGCCGTCGGCTCGAAAGCCGCCGGTTTCGCCGTCTTGCTCGTCCTCGCGCGGGACGTGTTCGCGTCCTACGACTGGCTCGTCACCCCGGCGCTCACGGCGATGGCCGCCGCGACGATTCTCTTCGGCAACATCGCCGCGCTCACGCAGCACAACGTCAAACGCCTCATCGGCCTGTCCGGCGTCTCGCATGCCGGCTTTCTCCTGCTCGGCGTCGTCGCGCTCAGCGGTCCCGTCGCCAGTGTGTCCGCCACGGGAGCGATTTACTTTTATCTCTTTGCCTACCTCATCGCCTCCTTCGCCGTGTTCGGCGTGATGGCGCACATCGGCGGGGCCGACGATTCCGAGCAGACCCTCGACCACTACGCCGGCCTCGCGAAAGAAAATCCCTTCCTCGCGACGATCCTCGCCATCGGCCTCGGCTCGCTCGCCGGCATCCCGCCGTTCGCGGGCTTTTTGGGGAAATTTTTCATTTTCATGGCCGCCTTCGAGGGTGGGGCCCGGTGGACGCTCGTCCTCGCCGTCGTCGGTGTGGTGATCTCGATCTATTATTATTTCGGTTGGATCAAAGCCGCGTTCTTTGAGCAGTGGACCCCGCCTGCGGACACCGCCGACCCGCGTCCCGCGCGCACCCCGGTGAACGTCGTCAGCGGCATCGCCCTTGGCTGCCTGGCTCTCGCCTCGATTTTCATCGGCTTCTACCAAGGTCCGCTCGGCCAATGGCTAACGATGAAGTGAGGTCGCGCGGCCGTGAGCGGTTAAGTTAAGGCTTCGAACGTGAAACTCCCGTGGGGTGGCTCGGTTGTCCGAGCCAAATGACCTTGGCACTGTAATGCCAGTAGCTGGGCGCGCCTGAGCTTTTTTGGGCCGGAACTTCGCACTCTTCCGAATGGGACATAGGGGGGGCGACCCAAGTCGTGGTTTTGAGCGGTCGCGCTTCGATGCTGGAATCCTCGGGTGAAGGCGTGTCACATGGGGTGCCCCCCTTTGATGCGGTTGTTCACTAAATTCTGCTGTGCCGTGTTGTCCACCGTGCTGAAGTCGCGGGTGCGTCCAGCAGCGATGCAGGGGTGGTCTATCCAGGCGCGGTTTGGGAGCAACGTGCGCCGGCCGAGGTGGGCCTCGACGGGGCGATGCTCGCGATATTTGCGGCTAACGTGGGCGGTGACGGCTGGATCATCAAAGACGGATACCTCGTGAAATCATGGGGCGAAGTGGCGACGCACAGGTGGTGGGCGTCGGCGTCAAAGCCGGTCTTGAGCACGTTGCTCCTCGCGGCGGTGCAAGCGGGCCGGTTGCCCTGTGTCGATGCGCCCGTCCAGTCGGCGGGCTGGGCACTGCAAGCGAAGGATGCGTTGATGACGTTTCGTCAATTGGCCAATATGACGAGCGGCTATGCGAGCGCCGAGGCACCGGGGACTGCCTGGGGCTACAATGATTTTGCGATTGAGCTCAATGCCCGCTCGCTGGAGAAGATTTTCGGGCAGACCCTGCGGGAGGCGTTTAGGCAGAGTTTCGGTGGGTTGTAATTTGAAGACGGCGCGTTTTTCGGGGCCCGCGATGATCTCAGCGTGGTGGCGAGTCCACGCGATTTTGGGCGGCTCGGCTGGCTGTGGTTGAATCGCGGGCGGTGGCGCGGGGTGGAAGTGGTCGCGGAGCAGTTGTTCGAAGCCAACGTTCGGCCGCAGGTGCCGAGGGAGCTGCCCCGTGCGCTGCCGGTCGCGAACGGGACGAAGCCTGACGACTATCTCAGAGCCGGGAGTTACGGAGGGGGCGCGAACCAGACTCCACACGGGCCGGGCGTCTACGGATTTAATTTCTGGTGCAACGAAACGATGGCGTCGGGTGAACGCGTGTGGCCGGGCGCGCCCGCTGACACGTATCAGGCGGACGGTCTTTGGAATCGCGATACGGTGACTTTTTTTTGAGCTTGCGGATCGTGGTGGCCGTGCGGGGGCGCACGCGGGAAAATTTGAGCCGGGTTTGACCGCGGGGATTTTTAACCGAAATCTCCAGCTCGTCGTGGATGCCGCGCGGCCGAGGGCGGCGATCGCGACGGGGGCCGCCAAGGTCGTTCCGGCCAAAGAGTGGGCGCTGGCGACGTCCGATTCGCAGAGCGTCGACGGGGCCACGTTGCGGATGGCGGTGGCCTTGCTGGAGCGGACGATCGGAAGGGATGGCGTGCGTGAACTTGTGGTCGTGCGCACGGTCGGATCATCTGGAGCGGCGATGACAGTGATAAAGTGCACGGCGTGTGGTCGTTCACGAAATCGTTCACGAGCACCGCGCTCGGGCTGCTGATCGATGATGGTAAGTGCTCGCTCGACACGAAGGCGGCCAGCGTGTGGCCGGCGATGGCGGCGGTTTATCCCGAGGTGACGCTGCGATATTTCGCGACGATGACGTCCGGTTACCGCGCGGTGGGCGACGAGCCGCAAGGCAGTTACGCGCACGGGCCGAGCGTGACGCCGTTCACGCCGGGGCCGGAGCCGTTATTCGCGCCGCCGGGTGCGAAGTTCGCGTATTGGGATTCGGCGATGAACCAGTTCGCGAATGTCCTCACCCGGATCGCGGCCGAATCACTGGAAGAGCTTTTTCAGCGTCGCATCGCCAACCCGATCGGAATGAATCGCGCGAAACGGGATTGGGGCGACTGAAAGACCGTGGCTGGGCTCGTGGTCAATGGCGGGTCGGGCAATAAAAGTGGTGCGTTGAAGATTTCGGCGCGGGAGGCGGCGCGCTTTGGGCTCTTGATGCTGAATCGCGGTCGATGGGGCGACCGGCAGTTACCGAGCGACCGGTGGGTAGATGACGCGACGCGGGTGCAGGTGCCGGCGAACATACCGCCCGGTTTTCCCTCGCGGGCGACGAGCGGGCCCGGTGAATACGGCTTCAACTGGTGGATCAACGGGGTGAAGCCGGACGGTGCGCGAAAATTTCCGGAGGTAGCCCCGCGGACGTTTTGCGCTGGGGCACAACAACAACGCCTGTTTCGTCATGCCCTAGTGGGACATGGGGACCGTCCGACTCGGATTTGATGGCTCGGTAGACGACAACGTTTGGAATGCCTTCCTCGCTAAAGTTGGCGAGGCGGTAAGGTAATCCCGGCTTCAGCCACGCAACCCATCCCCCCCGAATGAACATCGTCGTGGGTTTTAGCCGAGTCGGCGTTTTTCTCGTGGCAGGGTGCGTTGGCGGTGCTGCACGTGAGGGCGGCGGAACCCGCGGCGACGCGCTAGGCAACGACCGAATCGTGAGTTCGGGTGGGCTCGTTGATGCGTTTTGCAGGGCGGGATGGGACGGAAGAAACATACCTGTTTTCCATTGCGGGGGGGGAGCGGCACCCTTCAATTGACAGCCTTATCCTTGCATGTATCTCAAGGCGCTCAAGCTTCACGGGTTCAAATCTTTTGCTGATAGCACGACACTCCGCTTCGAACCGGGCGTCACGGCCGTCGTCGGACCGAATGGTTGCGGCAAGTCCAACATCGCGGACGCCATTCGCTGGGTGCTGGGTGAACAGAGCGCCAAGGCCCTGCGCGGCGGGAAAATGCAGGATGTGATTTTCGAAGGTGCGGACACCCGCAAGCCTTCGCAAATCTGCGAAGTTTCCCTGCTGCTGACCGAGTGCGAGAAGCAGCTCGGCAGCGAATTTCACGAAATCGAGATCATGCGCCGGGTGCACCGCGACGGGCAAAGCGAGTATTCGCTCAATGGCCAGGCGTGCCGACTGAAGGACATCCAGAAATTATTTATGGATACCGGCATTGGCCGGACGAGTTACTCGATCATGGCGCAGGGCCAGATCGACCAGATCCTGTCGTCAAAACCGGAGGAGCGCCGGGCGGTGTTCGAGGAAGCGGCGGGAATCACGAAATATAAAGCGGCGCGGCGCGAGGCCATGCAAAAACTGGCTTTGACTGACACCAACATGGCCCGGGTGGCGGACGTGATCGGTGAGGTGGGCCGGCAGATCGGGACTTTGCGTCGGCAGGCATCGAAGGCCATGCGCTACAAACGACTCAACCACCGCCTGCGGCACCTCGCGTTGGCGTGGAGCGGGTATCACCATGCGGAACTCAGTGCGACGCTCGGAGCATTGGAGGGCAAAGTGGTCGCGTTGCGGGCCGAGGCGGATACGCGGCGCGAAAGTCTGGAAACGCAGCAAGCGGAGCTGGACGAGAAAAAAACGCTGCGGGCCAGACTCAACCAGCGCGTGCAGGATGCACAGCAGGCGGTTTTTGATCTGCGTTCGCAAAAGGAAGCCGCGGAAAATGCCGCCAATCTCGCGCAGATCCGCCGCAGCGGTCTCGACGACCGGCTCGCCTCGTCGCGGGACAATCTCGGCGAAATTGAAATGCAGCTCCGCGAGGTGTCGGCGCAAGTGGACACGGGGGCGCAGGACAAGCAGATGCAGTTAGGTTTGCTCGGCAGCAGTGATGCCGTGTTCCAGCAGCGCAACCGAGAAATGGCCATCTCCGATGGCGAGCTGAGCAAGCTCGAAGCGGAACTGAATCAGTCGAAGTTTCAGCTGCTCCAAATCGACAGCACGGTGGCACGTTTGCGCACGGACTGTTCGGGTTACGAAGTCGACCAGAAGACGAGTGCGCACAAGCACGAGTCGCTCGCGCAGGAAATTGAGGGTGTGCGCCATGAAGTGACCGGGGCGACGCAGCGGGTGGCCGAAATTGACGCGCGGGTCGAGGAGTCGCTCGCGGAAAAATCGCGGGCGCACAACCAATTGGTGGCGGCCCAACAGGCGATCACCGATCTCACGCGCGAATTTCGCGAGGCGCAGCGCAAACTTTCTGAGATCGACCGCGCGCTGGCGCAGCGCTCGGCGCGCTTGCGCTTACTCCAGCAATTGCAGGAACGCTGGGAGGGATTTGGTGAGGGAGCGAAGGCGGTCCTCCAAGGCCGACTCGATGCGGCGCTGGCGGGGGCGAAGGCGGTGCCGATCACGCAGGGTCTCGCGGTGAAGCCGGAGTTTGGCAAAGCGATCGAGGCCATCCTCGGCTCGGCCGCGGAGGCGATCAGCGTGGGCGATCTCGGGACGGCGCAGCGCATCCTCGCGCAGCTTGAGACTGAGCAAATCGGCGCGGCCGTGCTGAATATCGCCGAATATCGCCAACCTGAGATCATTGGAGGGGCGCTTCCGCTTGGGCTCGTCCCCGCGATTCAGGCCGTGAGCGATACCGATCCGGCGCATCCGGCGATCGGACTGCTGCGTGAGTCGTACATCGCGGAAGACTTGGGTGCGTTCCTTGATTTTTGGAAAGCCAACCCGACGTTTTCTTTTCTCGCAGTCGCGACGCGCAAGGGCAACTTGGTCGACCGGCGGGGTTTAGTTTACGGTGGGCATCACAGCTCGAAAAAATCCTCGAACAGCATCGTTCAACGCGAAATCGATCTGCGGGAAACCGCCAAGGCGCTCGCCGACGACCAGAAGGCGCACGACGACCAGAAGGCCGTCATTGACGGGCTCAACGCCAGCCTCGCCGCAGCGGAGCAGACGGTGGAGCAGGGGCGGGCGGACGTTTTGACGGTCACGCAGGCGCTCGCCTCGGCGCAGGCCGAGCAGCGCAATGCGCAGCGGGCGGCCGAGGATGCAGGCAATCGATTGAGCCGCATGGAGGGAGAGCTTGGTTCGCTGGAGAACGCGCGGAATGAAGCGCATGCGCGTTGGGAAAAAGCGCAGACGGGGCTCGCGGAGGCGCACGCGGTGTCTGCCCAACAGCGGGAAAAAATTCAACAGACGGAAACGCGGATCGTGGAGATTCGCACGGAGCGTGATATGAAACGCGATACGCTCGGGCAGGCGCGACTGGAGCTGGCGGAGCGGCGACAAAAGGTTGAGGTGCTCGACCGAGGATTGGGCGAGATGGAACGGCGCCGGCTGCAACTCAGCGAACTCTTGATCCAGCGTCAGACGGAAATCGAAGCTTGGACGGAGCAGACGGCGCAACTCGAACGCGAATCGACGGAGCAGCGGGCGCGGGCGGCGCAGATTGCGGAGACGTTTTCGGTCGCCCAAGAACAGGTGGAAGCGGTGCGCGTCGGGCTCGTGGACGTGGAGCGGGGTATCAACGCTTTGGAGTCGTCTCAGGTGAGCGTGCGGCAGGAATCGGATGTTTCCCGCAGTCAGCTGGGCACGAACGAAATCAAGTTGGCGGAGAACCGGCAGCGGGTGCTGTTTCTCGTGGAGGAAGTGACGCGCGAGTTCCAGACCAACGTCGGCGAGATCGATTGGAAGCAGCAACTCTGGCATGCCGATGATGAGCCCGAGGGCGTCAAGGTGCTCGACCTCGACGAGGACGAAGACGAAGGGGCGGAGCGACCGGAGTCGACGGCGGAGGGCGCGGAAAATGCTGCGGAGGCACCGAAGCGCCGGCGGAAGAAAAAGGATGCCAAGGGTGAGCCGACGGAAAAGGATTTGGCGGCGCTCGAAGCGACGGACTGGACCGCAACCAAGACGGAGACGGATGCGCTCCGGCAACGGCTCAACGGCATGGGCGCGGTCAACCTCGTCGCTATCGAAGAATACGCGGAGCTGAAGCAGCGCCACGACTTTCTGCTGGCGCAGGTCACCGATCTCACGACGGCGAAGGCCGAGCTGGTCAAGGTAATCGACGAGATCAACCAGACCTCGCTGCAACAGTTCCAAGTGACGTTTGAGCAGATCAAGAAAAACTTCGAATACACCTTCCTCACGCTGTTTGGCGGTGGGCGGGCGCATCTCGAGTTGATTGCGTCCGAGGATATTTTAGAGAGTGGCATCGAAATTGTGGCGCAGCCTCCGGGCACGAAGCTCAAGGGGATCACGCTGCTGTCTGGAGGGCAGAAAACGCTCACGGCGGTCGCCTTGCTCTTCGCTTTGTACATGGTGAAACCCTCGCCGTTCTGCTTGCTTGACGAGCTCGACGCGCCGCTCGACGAATCGAATATTGGGCGCTTTACGGACCTGTTGAAGAAGTTCGTGGGCGAATCCCAATTTATCATCATCACGCACAACAAACGCACCGTCTCGGCGGCGAGCACGATCTACGGCGTAACGATGGAAGAACGGGGCGTCTCAAAAACGGTCTCGATGCGATTCAACGCCGAAAGGGGCGACATCGAGGCGCATCCCCAGAATATCGCTGATTCCGTGCGCGGAGCGAAATTGGACACCATCCGACCTCAGGCGCGATGAAGCGCCGCCGCATCAAGTTAGTCTGGGGTGCGGCCGAGGTGATTCGGGGGCGGTGGTATTTTGGTGTGCTCGGTTTCTACGACCGGCGAGAGGGAGAGCGCGAAGACGGGTTTGCGATCAGCGTGCGCGGAGCGATGAGTTGGGCGATCGTCATGCTCGTGGCGGCCTATGTCGCGGGCACCGCAGCGCTGTTCTCATTTTGGCAGCGCAACCCCTACTGT
The DNA here is from genome assembly GCA_005799525.1 of Opitutaceae bacterium. Lineage (GTDB taxonomy): Bacteria > Verrucomicrobiota > Verrucomicrobiia > Opitutales > Opitutaceae > GAS368. The sequence goes on from SYGN01000107.1 coordinate 11,145, forward strand.
TTGCTGACTTACGGCGATGCGTTTTGGTATCCGGTTTCGCGGGCGCCCGTCACGGCGAAGAAAGGGCAGGCCTTGATCGCCGAAGGCCAGGACCTGTTGAAGGCAAACAAATGGGTGGATGGTGCGCGGGTGTTGCGGCAGGGACTGACCCTGTACCCGGGAGACATGAAGGGCCGGCAGGCGCTGGCGAAATTTTACCTGATGGCCAACCAGCGGACGCAGGCGGTGAGCGTGTTGAAGGAGGGATTGGCGGAGGAGTTTCCCGGCAGGAGCTACTTGCAGAGTCTCTTTTCCGTCGCGGCTGAGGGCGAGGATTTTGAACTCATGGTCGCCACCATCGACCGCTTTCTACCGCTTGTGAAGGGCGCCCGAGCGGACGTTGATCGCCGGTGGCTGGCGGCGCAGAAAGTTTCGGCGCTGATGACCGCGCACCGCCCTGCCGAGGCCCTCGTGTTCGCGGAGTCCGAGGAACCGGGGGAGCTGGCCTCGGAACACCGGGTCTTGGCTTTGCTCGAATTGGGGCGCACCGCCGAAGCGGCGGAATATCTTGAGGCTTGGGGGACGCGGCCGGGCGCCGACTTGCAAGCGGTGCGCCGGTTCCGGGTGCGCGTCAGCCGCGCAGCCGGGCGACTGGACGAGATGGAGCGCGCGCTGGTGGAAATGCGGGCAGCTGCGCCCGCCGATCCGGGGCAGGCGGTCTATGGCATCGTGCAGCGCATTTTGGCCGGCCTGGAGGACGCGGCCAAGGTCGCGCTGGAGGATTATCTGTTTCGTTTCGGCGGCTCGGCTGCGAACCTGAAAATGGCCGCGACTCCGCTGGCGGAGATTGGCAGTCGGACGTTGTTTGACCGGTGTCTCGCGGCGGTCGGGGAACGAGGCTTTCCGCAGCGGGTGTTTCAGGTATTGAATGTGCAGTTACACGTGCAGCGGGGCGAATGGACGGAGGCGGCGACGGTGCTGGGTTTGATGAAGCCGACGCCGGGTCGACCGGTGCCAGCAGCCGAGCAGGTCTGGCTTGAGTGGATGGGCCGACTGGTGGCAGCCGCGGCGGCGCCCGGGGAAGCCGTCCAGAGCTCGCTGTTGGAATTCTTGCGCGGCCGACCTTGGCCGATGCCGGTGTTTCGCCCGGCGGTGGAGGCGCTGCGGCGGGCGGGCCGGATGGAGACGGCGCGCGAGGTGATCGCGCTGGCGGAGACGGCGTGTCCGGCCAGTCGATGGCTGCAGACTCAGAAGGCCGCCGTTGCGCAGGACCTCGCCGCGCTTCGGCCGCCCGAGCTGACGCCGGTGCCGCCCACGGGTGTGCCGACCAAGGACGAGCATCTATTTTTTGCCGGGCTGGAGGAACTTTGGCGTGATCGGAAATGGGCGCTGGCGGAAAATTTGATTCGCGAGGTGCGGGCCGAATCGCCGCCCCAAAATTGGCTTGAGAAACGCGAGAGCGACCTGCGGCTGGCGGACGTGCGCATCCGGCAAGGGCAAGGGGAGACGCCTGCGATGCTGGCGTCGGCCCGACTCTACTTAAACGGAGACGCGCAGCGTGCCCGGTGCATGACGGAGCTGGCGCGCGAGTTTTTTGACGCAGGTGACCAGCCCGGCGCGATCGCCCTCACGCAGGCGGTGCTGCAACGGACGCCGGACTACCCGCCGGCGCAGCGGCAGTTGGCGGCGTGGAAGCCGCGGTCGGCGACGGCAAAGTGACGCGTTGCGGTGGGGAGCGGCGGCGGACTGGCCGCGCACGCGTCAACCCGTCTTGGTCTGGCTGATCATGTCGGGTGGCACGTTGCTCAGGGCTTCTTCGATGGTGGTCAGGCCCAGCTTGACCTTGAGCATGGAATCTTGGTGTAGCGTCTTCATGCCATTTTTCATGGCGACGCGTTTCAGGTCGGCGACTTCGACTTCTTTGTTGATGGCCTCGGTGAGTTCCTCGCTGTTGGTCATCAGTTCGTGAATACCGACGCGGCCCTTATAGCCGGTGCCGCTGCAGGTGGGGCAGCCTTGGGGATTGGCCTTGAAGACTTGGCCGCTCCAACCGAGTGCTTGTTCCATGATCATCTTTTCGCGACCGGCCACCTCGAAGGGCACCTTGCAGTTCTTGCACACGCGACGGAGCAACCGCTGCGCGCAAACGCAGACGAGCGAGGCCGAGATGTTGAACGGCTCGATTCCCATTTCGCCTAGGCGGGAGATCGTCGAGGGAGCGTCGTTGGTGTGCAGGGTGGAAACGAGCAAGTGACCGGTGAGCGCGGCTTCACAAGCGATCTGGGCGGTCTCCTTGTCGCGGATTTCTCCGACCAAAATGATATCCGGGTCCATTCGGAGGTAGCAGCGGAGCGCGCGCTCGAAGGTGAGGCCGATGGCGCGGCTCATCTGCATTTGGTTGATACCGGCCAGCGTGTATTCGATGGGATCTTCCGCCGTCTGGATATTGACATCGGGTGTGTTCACTTCACCGAGTGCGGAGTAGAGGGTCATCGACTTGCCTGATCCGGTCGGGCCGCAGTGGAGAATCATGCCGTAGGGTTGGCGGATGCACTCGCGGTAATGGGCGAGATTCTCGTCCGAAAACCCCAAGGCCGGGAGCGGCAAAGTGCTCTTGGTCTTGTCGAGAATACGCATGACGACCTTTTCGCCGTGGTTCATCGGGCCGGTTGCGACGCGCAGGTCGATATCGATGTTTTTCTTGGTGTATTTCTTGAATACGATGCGGCCATCTTGCGGCAGGCGGCGCTCGGAAATGTCCAGGTTGCACATGATCTTCAGGCGCGTGACCATCGAGCTGGCGACCTGCTTCGGCAGCCGGAGTTTTTCCTGACAGAGGCCGTCGATTCGGTAGCGGACCACGAGATCTTTTTCCATCGGCTCAATGTGAATATCCGACGCGCCGGAAATATAGGCGTCCTCAATGATGCGGTTCGTGAGTTGCACGATGGGTGCGGAGTCCTCGTTCTCGAGGTCGGCCGCGCTGACGCCGCCAGTGCCGCCGTCGGTGCTGTAGGCATTGGTGATGACATTGGCGACGGCACCGATATCCACGTCTTCGGAACCGTTCGCGGCGGCATGGGTGTCTTTGAAGAACTTCTTGAGGATGCTCTCAAAAAATGTCGCTGAAACCACGCTGACCTCTTCGATGGAGAGTTCGGTCGCTTGCGAAAACGACTCGCGCTTCGCGTAGTCGAGCGGGTTGGTCATCAGCACGGCGACGGAGTTTGCGCTCAGCCGTTTGTGGGGAAAAATCCCTTCGCGCCGGATCACGGCATCGCCAGTGATCTCGATAAGTTTTTCATCAATTTCGATATCCTTGAACTTGGTGACCAAGGGAAGCTCGGTGAGTTTCGAGACGAACCGGGCGGTGTCCTCGGCGTTCGGTACGAACTTCGGATCCAACATCCGGTGGATCATCGTCGACGCGTAGTCTGCCACCTCCTTGAGCAGTGCGAGGTCCCTTTCGGTGAACTCGCCGTTGGTGCCGGCGGATTCCTCTTTGTTTAGGACCTGAATCGCGCCGAGCGTAATCGTCGTCTTCAGCGGGACCGTGAGCATGGAGCTCACCTCAAAGTCCCTGTTTTTCGCCGGAGCCACCATGATCGGTGGCTGGCTCTCCTTAGTGGGAAAGAAAAGCGACTCGCCGGTTGCGATGACTTGGCCGACGAAGCCTGCGCCCAGCGGGATCTTCAGTGTCAGCAGCTGCGCGGCGGCATCCTCAAATCTTTTCTGTTTCGCGGCGTCGGCCGCCCACAGGGTGGGCGAGTAGTAAACCTGTTTGATAACGATATCGTTGCCCTCCACTATGTAGAGAGTCATTGACTGAGCTTGCAGGGCCTCGACGAGCTTGGAGGCGGTCAGCTCAATGATCGACGCGACATCTTCGCGTTTCGGCGTGTGCTTGGAGATGACTTTGATGAGCAGCGAGCGACGCAAGGTGGCGGTAATGTTGGAGGAAGCCATAGGTGAGCGCGGGCTGCGAGAAAGCTCTGGGATTGTCAGCGGGCGGTGGGGCTCGCAATCTGAATCGTGTAGTGATATCTGATAGACGCGCCCCGATCCCCGTGCAACTCACATGCTCACCTGGTTGAAGAATCTTTTCAGCGTCCACGCTGACGTCGCCGGGGTTGGCGGGCTGGGGGAGCGATTGGCGGCTGACTGGTTGCAACGGGAGCGGGGATTTGTCGTCGTGGCGCGGAACTGGCGCAACCCGCGCGACCGCCGCGACGAGCTCGATCTTGTCTGTCGCGACGGCGCAGTCTTGGTGTTTGTCGAAGTGAAGGCCCGCTCCGCGGGCTCGTTGGTGCCGGGCGTTTACACGGTGAATGCGCGCAAGAAACGGGTGTTGCGCCGGACCGCCGAAGCGTATCTGGCTGGGTTGAGGGAGCCGCCCCGGACGTTTCGGCTGGATGTCGTGGAGGTGATTCTCCTTGAGAAAGACCCAGGAAATGGTCGCTCGTACGGCGCGACGATTCCCGCGGTGGAAGCGATCCTGCACTTTGAGAATGTCCCGTTATTTCCGAAGTATTTTCGGGGCTGACGCCTCCTCGCGAGGTGCACGGTGGTCATTGCCCTTGCCTCATCCCACGCAGAGTCAGACAACTGTAGTGTCAGCAACCTTCTTCTCATGTCCGACTCACCACGTCATCCTTTCCTCCATGGGCTCAGTAAACACCGGGGTGCCCCGCCGACGGTGGTTGTCATCTTTGGCGCGTCGGGCGATCTCACCGCGCGAAAGCTGATCCCGGCGGTCTACAACTTGAGTATTGATGGTCTCTTGCCGGCGGATTTCTATCTCGTCGGCTACGGCCGTAAGCCGATTCCGGACGAGGAATTTCGCGCGCTCGCGGCGGGGGCGATCAAGGAGTTTTCCCGCCGCGAACTCGATGCGGACGCGTGGGGGCGGATCGCCGCCAACACCAGTTACGTGGCGGGCGGTTATGACGAGAAGTCCGCGTTTGACCGGCTCGCCGCCCACCTTGCAGCGATCGAAAAAAAACTGGGTCGCGACGTGCAGCGTCTTTTCTACATCTCGACTCCACCGTCGGTCTTCGGGCCGATTTTGCAGAACCTCGGTGCCAGCGGGCTCGCCGCGAAGCACTTGGGCCGACCGCATCACGCCAAGGTGATCATCGAAAAACCGTTTGGCAAAGATCTGGCTTCGGCCCGCGAATTAAACACCACGATCCGTTCGGTGTTCGCGGAGCACCAAGTTTACCGGATCGATCATTATCTGGGTAAAGAGACGGTGCAGGACTTGCTCGTCCAGCGTTTCGCCAATGCCATTTTTGAACCGCTGTGGAATCGCAATTTTATCGACAGCGTGCAAATCACGGTGGCGGAGGAAGTGGGCGTCGGCACGCGCGGAGGCTACTACGAGCAGAGTGGATGTCTGCGCGACATGATTCAGAATCATACGATGCAACTCCTCGCGCTCACGGCGATGGAACCGCCGGGCTCGCTCGATGCGGAAGCGATCCGCGACGAGAAAGTGAAAGTCCTCAAAGCCATCCAACCGCTCACGATCGGGCCGGCCGGAGACGTGGCCCGGGCGCAATACGCGGGTGGTATGGTCGTCGGTAAACCGGTGCCCGGCTACCTCGAAGAAGACGGTATTGCAGTGCAGTCCGGCACGGAAACCTACGCGGCGATGCGGCTTTCAATCAACAACTGGCGCTGGCAGGGCGTGCCGTTCTATCTGCGTTCCGGCAAACGCATGGCTCGCCGGGTTTCGGAGATTGCGATTAATTTCCGGCGCCCCCCGGGGACACTCTTTGCGGGTGAGACGGCGCGGTTCGACCTCGCGGGCAACACGCTCTCGTTTCAAATCCAGCCCGACGAGGGCCTCAGCCTGATCCTCAATGCCAAGGTCCCTGGTCTCGAGACGCGCACGCAGCCGGTGAAGATGAGTTTCCGTTACGCGACGACCTTTGGTTCCAACACCGCCGAGGCTTACGAGCGACTCGTGCTGGATGCGATGGTCGGCGATGGCACCCTCTTCATCCGGGGTGACGAAGCCGAGGCGTCGTGGAAACTGTGTACGCCGGTGCTCGATTATTGGCGTAGTGTGGGGCGGACCGGTATGGACAGCTATGCGGCGGGATCATGGGGACCACCGAGCGCGGATGCCCTCCTCTCCAAGCAACAGCACATCTGGCGCCAGCCTTAAGCGACCCTATGCCCGCCATTTTCGAATCGCTGCCCGGAATTGAAGTCCCTGTCAGCGCGATTTCCGGCCATCTCGCGAAGCTGTGGACGAATGACCGTGCTGACGGCGGGTCCGCTGCCGACACGGACGACGCGACAGCCACCCAGCTCAACGTCGTGATGCACTTCGGACTCAACACGACGCCGGAGGATGCGGCGGTGCAGTTTCGGGTCATCAGCGCGTTTTCGAAACGCTACCCGAGCCGCATTGTCGTGCTGTGTCCGCTCCGCGCGGACGTCGCGGCGATGGAGCTGCGGGCCAAGGTTTTTGGGGAATGCCACATCGGCAAATCAAAGGCGGACAAGCGGTGTGTTGAGTTTGTGATGCTCAGTTACTCCCGCAGCGCGCGTCCTTTCCTCGAAAGCGCGGTTTCAGTCTGCCTTTCGACTGATCTGCCGCTCTATTATTGGGCGCATAGTTTTTTGACGAGCAGCGGGCTGGCGGATTATCGCTTTCTTCTCGGCCGCTCGAAACGCGTGCTGATCGACAGTGCCCGCTCACCGGCCGATGCGTTGGCCTTTCCGTGGCCCAACGCTTCCGCTCTGCGGGATCTCGTTTATTCCCGGCTCTTGCCGGTGCGTCAGGGAATCGGACAGTTTCTCTCGGTCTATCCGCCAGCGTTACTGGTGGAGGGCCTGCACGCGGTGACGATTCAACACGAGGCGGCGCTGGTGGCCGAGAGCCGTGTAGTGAGTAACTGGTTAAGCCGGCGTCTCGCGGCCTGTGGGGCGGATCCGGCGCGGGTCAATTTCGTGGCGGCCACGCGGCCGGCCGAGCTGAGGGCCGGGCTCGTGGTGAGTTTCGACTATACGACCTCCGGACGCTTCTTCCGGTGGACGGGGGATTTTGCGGAGGGTCAGGCGCTGTTTGAGGCCGACTTCGGGTCCGGCCGAACGACGTTGTCTGCCGCCACGAGTCTCTTGGATCCGGAGAACGCGCTGAGCGAAGCCATGTTTTTTTGAGCGAGGTACCGACCAGCGACGTGGGAGTCACGGGATGTTCCTCATCTGCTGGCGCGCGAGCCACGGGTCGACTTTGGTGAGCAGAAACCGCGCCCAAGCGCCTCGCAGGCGGAGGGGCCACGTTTGCTGCTCCCGCCAGTCGTCCAGGGTGATCTCACGGGCGTAGGGGAGGTCGCCGACGAACGACGCCGTCGCTGCGGAGGTGAGAGCCGGATCGCCGAAATGAACCATGAATTCGTAATTGATGCCGAGTGAGCGGGCGTCGAGGTTGGCGGTGCCGGCGAACACCGCGTCGTCGATGATCGCGAGTTTCGCGTGAAGGACCTGCGGTTGATATTCCCAGATGCGCACTCCGGCTCTGAGCAACGAGCCGTAATAGGTGCGGGCGGCGAGTTGCGCGAGCGGGACATCGGTCTTGCCGGCGAGGAGTAACTCGACGATCGCGCCGCGCCGTGCGACCCGACAGAGCGCCCGCTGCAGGCGAAATCCAGGCAGGAAATAGGCCGAGACGATGCTGACGTGCTTCGCCGCGTGCAGCGCCCGCAACAGTTGGTGGCGAAACTGATTTCGCACCAAGCGCGGGCCACTAAACAGCACTGGCCCCTCCTGCCTGTAGGACCGGGGCCACTTCAGGAAAGTGCGGCGCACGTGCCGCAACAGCCAGTGACGCAGGCGGTGATCGCGGAAGAGACTGTCGAAGGATTCGGCCAGTGGGAGGAGCGCGGCCGGCGCGGACAGCTCAACCCCGAAGTCGCGCCAGCCGCGCGCCACGCCATCGCCGTCGTAGGCGCGGGCGAGGTTAAAGCCGCCGACGATGGCCGTCGCGTCGTCGACGAGCAGGAGTTTGCGGTGATTGCGGAGGGCAAAGTAGCGCGGCGAGAGGGGATTGAAGATTCGTGCGCTGCCGCCAGCCTGTTCGAATCCGCCCCAGTACCCAGCGGGCAGCTCGGCAGACCCGACGCCATCGACGAGGACGCGCACGTGGACCCCACGGGCGGCCGCACGCGTGAGCGCCCCGCGGAAGCGGTCCCCCACCTCGTCGTCGCTCCAGATATAAGTCTCGCAACGGATCGAAACACGCGCCCCTTCGATCAATGCGAGCATGCGTCGGTAAGCGATTTCGCCGGTGGCCAGCCAGCGCGGAGGCGAGGGCGCGAGGGTCGTGGTGGCCGCGGGAAACATTCCGGTGAAGCATGCGCCGGTTTCGGTGTCGGCGGATTCAACCCACGACACGCAGTACCGCATAGGTGCGCTTACCCTTGCGCAACAGAAGGTATTTTCCGAAGAGCAGATCGTGGGCCGTGACGACGCGCGCAGCATCGGCGGCGCGGACGTTGTTCACGGAGATTCCGCCGCCCTCGAGATCTTTGCGCGCCTGACCGCGGGATGGCGCGAGGCCGGCGTGGACGAGGAGGTCGAGCAGCGGCGTGCCGGGGGCGTCGAGCTTGGCGCGTGCGAAGTCCTTCGTCGGGATTTCTCCAACGACATCTTGGAAAACGGCGTCGCTCACGCCGTCGAGACCGCCGCCAAACATGATCTCGCTGGCACGAAGCGCGTCGTCGCAGGCGGATTTTCCGTGGACGAGGGTGGTGACTTCACGAGCGAGCGTTTTCTGCGCAGCCCGTGCGCCCGGGTTGTTTTTCATCTCGATTGCGAGGGCGCCAATGTCTTCCGGCGAGAGAAACGTGAGCACCTTGAGTAGTTTCACGACGTCGGCGTCCTCGGCTTGGACGAAGAACTGGTAGAAACGATAGGGCGTGGTGCGCACCGGATCGAGCCAGACGGCACCGCTGGCGGATTTACCGTATTTGGTGCCGTCGCTCTTGGTGAGCAAAGGAAAGGTCAGGCCCCACGCGGGCACGCCCAGTTTCTTGCGGATGAGATCGGTGCCGGCGGTGATGTTACCCCATTGGTCGGTGGCACCGACCTGGATTTCGCAGTGGGCCGACTGGCGCAGGTAGCAAAAATCAAAGGCTTGGAGCAGCATGTAGCTGAATTCCGTATAACTGATGCCGCCTTCGCTCTCGAGCCGTGAGCGCACACTGTCTTTGGCGATCATCTGGTTGACGGAAAAATATTTTCCGACGTCGCGCAGGAATTCAAGAAACGTGACGGGGGCCGTCCACGAGGCGTTGTCGACGAGACGCGCGGGGTTGGCGGGCGCTTCGAAATCGAGGAACTTAGACAGCTGCTGTTTGATGCAGGCGATATTGTGCGCGACCTGCTCGCTGGTCTGGAGGTTGCGTTCGGAGGATTTGCCCGACGGATCGCCGACCATGCCGGTGGCGCCGCCCGCGAGGGCGATGGGATGGTGGCCGAAGAGTTGGAAACGGCGCAGCGCGAGCAGCGGGACGAGATTGCCCACGTGGAGGGAGTCGGCGGTCGGATCAAAGCCGCAATAGAGCGTGGTCGGCCCCTCGGCCAGGCGCTTGGTCAGCGCGTCAGCATCGGTGCAGTCGGCGTAAAGGCCGCGCCAGTGGAGTTCGTCGAGGAGCGTCATTGCGAGGGGTGAAATTAAACGGGCCGGGAGAGTGGGCGCGCAAGTGTGTTTCTAAAAATGCGGACGCGTGAAAAAGAAAGACAGCGGCAACTCGGAGAAACGGTTTGCGGCGGTGGCGGGCGCGGCTCAACCTGAGCTCTCCAGTCGTGCGACAACCGTGCGGCCCCTAGAAAAACAACCTCATAACATTCATCCCATGCCTATCGCTGTCGGCTCCAAAGCCCCTGATTTCACCCTCAAGTCCAAGACTGCGGACGGTCTCGTCGACGTCAAGCTGAGCGCCAATTTCGGCCAAAAACAGACCGTGATCCTCTTTTTCCCGCTAGCCTACACGGGCGTCTGCACCCAGGAAATGTGCGATCAGACGAGCGGCCTCGCAGACTATGAGAAGCTCGGTGCCACGGTTTATGGAATCAGTGTCGATAGTCCCTTTACGCAGGAGGCTTGGGCCAAGACGAACAAGATCGGTGTCACCCTGCTTTCCGATTTGAACAAGGAGGCCACCAAGGCCTATGGCGTGCTTTTCCCGATGTTGGCTGGGATCGGTGATACTTCGGCCCGGGCGGCGTTTGTGATCGGCCACGATGGGGTGGTGAAATACGCCGAGCAGACCGCGACGCCGAAGGATTTGCCCAATTTCGCGGCGGTGAAGGCGGCGCTCGCCAGCTGAAGATTTCACGGGGGGGTCGCCCGCGACCCGCCCTTTCTGTCTCTCTTTCCGCATATATTCCATGAGCCTTCCGAATCCCTTCAATACCCTGCAGACATTCTCCGCCAATGGAGTACCGCATAAATTCTATTCCTTGCCTGCGCTGGAGCAGGCCGGCTTCAAGGTTTCGCGCCTGCCGGTTTCGATCCGCCTCGTGCTGGAGTCGCTGCTGCGCAATTGCGACGGCAAGCGCGTCGCCGAGCCCGCCATCCGGGATCTCGCGGGTTGGAATGCGCAGGCTCCGCGCACGGAGGAGATCCCGTTCGTCGTCGCGCGCATTGTATTGCAGGACTTCACCGGGGTGCCGCTGCTGGTCGATCTGGCCGCGATGCGCTCGGCGGTCGTCAAGCTCGGGAAGAATCCGAAGATCATCGAACCGCTCGTCCCCGTCGACCTCGTCGTCGACCACTCGGTGCAGGTGGATTTCTCGGGCACGCCCGATGCCTTGACGAAGAACCTCGATCTTGAGTTTACGCGCAATCGGGAGCGCTACGAATTTCTGAAGTGGGGTATGCAAGCGTTCGATACGTTCAAGGTCGTGCCGCCGGGCATCGGCATCGTCCATCAGGTGAACTTGGAGTATCTCGCCAAGGGCGTGCTCAGCGATAGCGCGGGGGTCACCTTCCCCGACACCTTGGTCGGCACCGACTCGCATACG
>SYGN01000108.1 GCA_005799525.1 Opitutaceae bacterium
CATCGCGGGAAAGTTAAACGGCGTAATGCCGACGCAGACGCCGAGCGGTTGATTGAGGGTCTCGCAATCAACGCTGCGCGCGAGGTTCTCGAGGGTGTCGCCGAACAGCAGGGTAGGAACGCCACAGGCGTATTCGATATTCTCCATACCACGGTGCACATCGCCGCGCGCCTCGGAAAGCGTCTTGCCGTGCTCGCGCGAAACGGTCGCGCACAGCGTGTCGTAGTTGTGTTCGATGAGTTGGCGATAACGGAAAAACACGCGGGCACGCTCGACCGCAGGCGTCTCGCTCCACGCCGGAAAGGCGGCGTGCGCGGCGGCGACCGCGGCGTTGACCTCGGCCGCGCCACCGACTGGGCACTGCGCGATGACGTCGCCCGTCGAGGGATTGAAGACGGACGTGGTGGGGAGCTGCGGGGAGCGCAGCCATTCGCCGGCGATGTAGTGGGGTACGAGGGGGGTCATGAATGTTTGTCGGGTCGTCGCTTACCGACTCCCCTCTGAGCTGAAGGCGTCGGCCAGCGACGTGCTCAAGAAATCAAATCGGCAGCATGCGGGCGCGCACGGAGGCGATCAAGTCGCCATAGCCGCCGAGGAATTGACTGAGCGTGTGCTGCGTCGCGCCGTAGCCGAGGAATTGCGCTGGCTGCATACCGTCTGCATCGTGGGCCCGGATGAAGTCAGGGAACTTCGCGCGGAGTTCGGAAAGGATCGCGCCGTCGACGGGTTGTTCGAGTGTGAGCGTGGGCTCGGTGGCGGCACCGTTGAACTGCGTCCACCATGTATAGGGAATTGTCTGGAGGACTTCGCGACCGATGATTTGCGACCAGTGATTTTCGTGCCGGTAGGCGGCGGCAAGGAGCGTGCCAGGGAGACCGCGTTCTTTGAAAATGCGATGCGCGTTTTTGAACACCGCGATGCCGGACCACGCGATCGTGCTGGGGTTGACGGAGATTTTTTGTGCTTCGGCCACACGCTTCAGTTGGTCATCCACGCGACCAATCATGAGCGTGATGTAGGGGCGAATGGCGTCGGCGTCGCGGCCGGCGGCGCGGGCGCGTGTGAGTCCGCGTGCGAGCGCGTCGGATACGGCGATGGCCTGGGGCACGGTGAAACTTACGGTGGCGTTTACGCGGATGCCGCGGGCGGTCAGCTCTTCCAAGACGGCGATGCCGACCGCGGTGGCGGGCGCCTTGATCGCAATATTGGGGGCGAGCGAGGCGAGTTGCGTGGCCTGTGCGACCATCAGGTCGTAGTTGGGATAATATTTCGGATTTACCTGCGCGGAGAGGAATCCTTTTACGCCGCGCGTACCCTCGTAGACCGGCAGGAGGCGCGAGGCCGCGTCGATCGCGAGGGTGTGGATCAGTTTCCACGCAATGTCGTCTTCGGTGTCGGCGGGGTGGTCGACGAGCAGGCGGTCGATGATCGGGTTGCAGAGCGCGGGTTGCGCTTTCACGGCCTGCGCGACGATCACGGGGTTCGAGGTTCCGCCGACGGCACCCAGGGCGACGGCTGCGGAAAGTTCGTCGGGGACGCCGGAGTCGTTCCACCAATCGGCGCCGAGCGCCGTCATTTGGGACATACGGGAGATCATGGGAAGAAAGAGAGCAGGGGAGAGGGGGGAGAACGAGAGCTGGGGAGAAGGATCGGCGTGAGGAGCCTGCTTGCGGGCGATGTTGAGGTCGGAAGACGACGGACGTTTTGAATCGCCCGCCAGCGGGCTCCTACACTCCGGCGTGGGTGCGAACGTAGTGGCGGGCGAGTTTGGCTTTGGGGAGGGCGGGGACTTTGCCGGGATCTTCCTCCGCTTCGACGACGAGCCAGCCGCGATAGTCGGCGGAGGTGAGGATGCGGAAAATCGCGGGGAAATCAACGCAGCCGTCACCGGGAATCGTAAACACTCCCTCGGTGACCGCGCGGCAAAACGACCAACCTTCGCGTCGCACGCGCTCGGCGATGGCGGGGCGCACGCTTTTGAGGTGGACGTGGGCGATGCGGGTGGCGTGACGTTGGGTGACGGCGACGGGATCGATACCGGCAAACGCGAGGTGGCCCGGGTCGAGGAGCAGAAAGAGCGCGGGCACCTCGGCGAGGAGGCGGTCAAGTTCGGACTCGGTTTGGATGACCGTGCCCATGTGGTGGTGATAACCGACGCGCATTTCCTCGCTGGCGGCGACGGCGCAGAGATGTTTCAGGCCGGCGACCAAGCGTGACCATTCGGCCTCGTTGAGCGCGCGGCGGTCGGCGGTGTCGAAGCCGAGGGCGGCTTCGCGCGAGCCGTGGATGCCGTGGCTGCATTCGGCGACGATGGCGACGCGGGCGCCGAGGGTTTTGAGGAGGTTGAGGTGGGCGCGGAATTTTTTCTCCTCGATCGCGAGGTCGGCGGTCGCGAGGTAGGTGGAGTGCCACCCGCTGACGAGACGAAGGTTGTGACGCGCGAGCGGCTCGGCGAGGGCGGCGGGCGTGCGCGGGTAGGCGTGGCCGAGTTCGCTGCCAGCGTAACCGGCGGCGCGCATTTCGCCGAGGATCGTGTCGAGCGGGACGTCGCCGGCGAGTTCGTTGAAATCGTCGTTGCTCCAGATGATGGGATTGGCGCCGACGAGGCAGTCGCGGTGGAGGGGGAGGGAGGACATGCGGCGAAACTCAGTAGTAGAAGTTTTGTTTCTTGATCGCGCGGCTGTAGGCTTGAGACGCGTCGCGGACGCCGGGGAGTTGCGAGGTCGCGGAGACGGGCACATCCCACCATGAGTAGCTGGGTAGGCCGACATCGGAGCGGACGCGGACGTGGATGACCACGGTGCCTTTCGCGGCTTGGGCGGTGGTGAGGGCGGCGGTGAGCTCGGCGAGCGTGTTGGCGCGGAGACCGGTAGCGCCGAGGCCCTCGGCGTTTTTGGCAAAATCCACGTCGACGGGTTTGCCCTCGAGCCGGCCCGGTTTGCCGAGACGGTGGCGGAATTCGTTGCCAAAACTTTTCCCGCCGCTCCCGCGCTGGAGATTGTGGATACAACCGAAGCCGTGGTTGTCGTTGACGACGACGATCAGTTTCAGGCCCTCCTGCACGGCAGTGACAATCTCGGTGTGCAGCATCAGGTAGCTGCCGTCGCCGAGAAACGCGAAGACCTCGCGGCGCGGGTCGGCGAGTTTAACGCCGAGTGCGCCGGCGATTTCGTAGCCCATGCACGAGTAGCGGTATTCGGAGTGGTAGTCGTTGGGTGCGTGCGAACGCCAGAGTTTGTGGATGTCGCCGGGGATGCTGCCCGAGGCGTGGACGGCAGTGCCGGTGGCGCCGCAGGCGGTGTTCACGGCGTCGATGACCTGCGCTTGGGTGAGCCCGGGTGCATCGCGGCGCGGGGCGACGAGGGCGGCACGCGTCGCGGACCACGTGGTGCGCACGCGGGCGATCTTCGCGCGGTAGGCGGATGAAATCGAGCAGCCGGCCAAGGCGCGCGTGACTTGCGTGAGAATCGTGCGGGCGTCGCCCACGAGGGGAAGTGCGCCGTGTTTGTGGGCATCGGCGGCGTGGATATTGATGCCGATGAAGCGCACGCGCGGATTTTGAAACTGGGTCTTCGACGCGGTGGTGAAATCGCTGAGACGCGTGCCGAGGTTGATCACGAGATCCGCTTCGAGGGCGAGGGCGTTGGCGGCGGCGGTGCCAGTCGTGCCGATGGCACCGAGGCACGAGGTGTGCGCGTCGAGGATCGCGCCTTTGCCGGCTTGCGTGACGGCGACAGGGATGCCGGTGGCCTCGGCGAATTTGGCGAGCGCGACCGTGGCGGCACTGTAGTGCACGCCGCCGCCGGCGACGATGAGCGGACGGCGCGCGGCGCGGAGCAGTGCGACGGCGGCGCGGAGTTTTTCGTTGGAGCACGGTGGGCGCTCGACGGTGTAGATGCGTTTTTCGAAAAAATGCAGCGGATAGAGTCCGGTCTCGGCCTGCACGTCTTCGGGCATGGCGATCGTCACGGCACCGGTTTCGGCGGGATCGGCGAGGATGCGCATCGCCTCGGGCAGTGCGGTGAGGAGTTGTTCGGGCCGGTTAATGCGATCCCAGTATTTTGAGACGGGGCGGAAGCAATCGTTGACGCTCACGTCTTGGCTGCCGGGAAACTCCAGCTGCTGGAGCACGGGTGCGGGGCGGCGGTTGGCAAAGATATCGCCGGGCAGCAGGAGGACGGGCAGGCGGTTGACGGAGGCGACGGCGGCTCCGGTGATCATGTTCGTCGCGCCGGGGCCGACGGAGCTGGTGCACGCATAGGTGCCCATGCGCTGGCGGGCCTTAGCGAAGGCCACGGCGGAGTGGACCATGGCCTGCTCGTTCTTGGCCTGAAAAAAAGGGAGCTTCGAGCCGCCGAATTCCTCGAGGGCTTGGCCGAATCC
>SYGN01000109.1 GCA_005799525.1 Opitutaceae bacterium
ACTTCAATAGCGACTCCGACTACGCCAAAGCCAAAGTCATCGTGGACCCCGCCGCCAAGAATCATCCGGCCGTCAAAGGCCAGCCCGCCGAGTTCTGGATCGAGGCCGACTGGACCAATCACGACCGCCCCGTCACCGGCCTGCTCGGCTTCAACGTGCTCTTGCGCGTGGACGAGAGCACCTACACGCCCGTGCGCGACTATTTCAAAACTCGCGGCGGCAAGCCCATGGGCGCGGACCATCCCATCGCCTGGACTCACGAACCCGCGACTGGCGGTCGCTTCTTCTACACCGAGTTCGGCCATGATCTCCGCTCCCTCAGCACGCCCTTCGTGCGTCAGCACATCCTCGAAGCCATCAAGTGGGCCGGCGAGTCAGCGAAGAAGGCAGTGAAGTGAAGAGGCTTGGTCGAGAATGCCGCATCTCAGCCGTCTTCTATGTTTTTTTAGATCGACACAAAATGATACGTGACTGCGAACCAAAGCTCTATTTACCCGCGCCCCTTCATCCGCCTGCTTTAAAATGATCACCCGCCGCCATTTTCTCCGCGCCACGGGCGCGTTTCTCGCACTGCCGCTACTGGGCCGCTCGGCCGAAAAGTTGCCGCCCAAGCGCCTGATCGCGATCCATGTGCCCCTCGGGATGATGCCGCAGTTCTTCTTTCCGCAGGCGGGCGAGCCATCGAGTCCGTATCTCGATGTGCTCGCGGCGCACCGCGCGCAGTTCACCGTCGTCTCCGGGTTGTCGCATCCGGGCGTGGACGGGAACCACCACGCCGGCCAGTGTTTCCTCACCGGTGCGCCGCATCCGGGGCAGCCGACGTTCCGCAATTCGCTCTCGCTGGACCAGCTCGCCGCGGAAAAGATCGGGCTGGAAAACCGCTTCCCCTCGCTCGCGCTCACCGTGAAAAACGGCGACCACTATGCGGATTCGCTCTCCGTGTCGCGCTCGGGCGTTGGCATCCCGGCGGAGGGGAGTCCGCGACGGCTTTACCGCAACCTCTTCGTCGCGGGCACGCCGGAGGAAAAGGCGGCGACCCTACGCCGCATCGAGGCCGGTGGCAGCGTGCTCGATCTGGTGCTCGAAAAGGCCGCGCGCCTGGGAAAATCCGTCGCGCCCGAGGACCGCGCGCGGCTCGACCAATATTTCCAAAGTGTGCGCGAGCTCGAAGGCCGTTTGCAGCGCAGCATCGCCTGGGAAAGCCGGCCGAAGCCCAAGGTGGATTTTCCCGAGCCGAAGGATATTGCCGACGCGAACGAAGTCATCGAGAAGTCAAAACTCATGTTCGATCTCACCCGCCATGCGTTGCAGACCGACAGCACGCGCGTGGTCACGCTCTCGCTCAGCACCTTCTCCGTGGTGCCGCATGTGCCGGGGGTGAAAAGCGAGACGCACGGCCTCACGCATCATGGCAACGAGCCGGAGAAAATCGCCGAGCTGCGCCAGATCGAGGAGGCGCAGCTGCGCACGTTCGCCTACCTGCTGCAGATGTTGGCGGACACCCGGGAGACCGGCGGCACCTTGCTCGAACACACGCAGGTTCTTTACGGAAGTTGCCTCGGCAACGCGAATTCGCACTCGACCAGGAATCTGCCCCTGATTCTCGCGGGCGGTGGCTTCAAGCACGGGAAAGACCTCGCCTTTGATGCCACGAATAACGCCCCGCTCGCGAATCTCTTCGTGAGTATGTTGCAACGTCTGGGCGTCGAGACAGATAAGTTTGCCAGCAGCACGGGCCCGTTGGCCGGACTCGGGGCCTGACGCTTCCCGTGTCCTTGACTCGCACCAATCGCAGCGGAGGCTTTCGGGCGACCCTGTGAACACGGGATAGACCGGCCCTCCGCTTTCGACCAAAGTATGGTGTCGCCGCTGACGACCCGGCCTAAGTTAGGCGGCGGCTGACCGGAAACTGGATTTTCAGGGAGATTGGATCCGGGAGGGGTTTATTGCTCGGGAGTCATCCCCGCCGCCTACCTCGCTCCAAGATTCTACCCACTGAAAACAGCGAGGAACCTCCTCTCTGTTCTTTCTCAGCCACAGATCATGGACTCAATTCGGTCGTTCGCTCAGAACGTCCCCTTGATCCCGAAGAAATACGACGCGCCGAATTTCTCTTCGAGGTAGGTGCGGCTGGGCGCAGGCGTCGCATCGCTATAGCGGCCGATGGTGCGGGCCTCGTTCGTCACATTTTTCGCGCCGATAAATAGGCCGACGTAGCGGGTGAGCGCGTATTCAATCGTCGCGTCGAGCGTGAGTCGGGGTTCCTCGTAGTTGTAGCTCTCCGGTCCGACGAGGTTAGCGGCCGTGGCGCCTAACAGGCCCTGCTTGATCCCGCTGCGGTAGTTCCAATTGAAGGAATACGTGAGTTTCCGGAACTGGTGCCGGATGCCCCAATTGTAGATCGCCTTGGGTAGACCGTTGCTGAAGGTATTTGCGGCCGGCGTCGTGCGCTGGAGCGTCGCGTTGCCAAACAGCCGCACCGAGCCGATCGCCTTGGGCAAAAAGCCCAAGCCCTGGCTGTAAGCGAGTTCGAGGCCGAAGAGACGGTTCTCCACGTCGGAATTCTGCATGTCGCGAAGCAGCGCGTTCCCGTAGTTCTCCTCATCGAGACCGTAAGTCGCGCGAAACTCCGGGGTGATGTCCTGGGTGCGAGTGATAAAGAAGTTGGTGATATCGCGGCGGAATCCGCGCATCGAAACCGTGCCAGAGGACGGGTTGTCAAAATAGTATTCGAAGCCGAGCGCGTAGTTGTCGGCCGTCCACGGCTTCAGATCAGCATTTGTAAAGGTGATGGTCTCCTGCCCACCAGTCACACTGGGCTCCGGAATCACGATGCCGGGGATAATAGAGCTGAGATTGGGACGGCCGAGGGTGCTGGCATAGGAGGCGCGCGCCACGAGGTTCGCGGTGATGTTGTAGGCGAGGTTCACGCTCGGGTAATAATCGGCGTAGGATTTCTTGCTCGTGGCGCCGCGTTCGATGTAGGTCGCGCGGGCGATGGCCAGGGCGTTTTCCGCGGCGCTGCCGGTCGTAAACTCCGGACGCACGATGCCGCGGCCCGCCGCGTCCAAGATCACTTTTCCCTTCGCGTCCTGCTCGTAGCGGAGCGTGGGGTCGATCAGGTTGCCCGCTCCGCTCACATTCGTCCGTTCCCAGCGCGCACCGGCGGTGACATTGAGACGATTGCTCAGGAACCGGGCGTCGAAGCGGGCGTAGCCCGAGGCGACCGCTTCGTCCAACGACTTCTCAGTCGTCACGAGGTTTTGGTGATACGCGGCCAAGTTTCTCGTGAAATAATCGGGGTTGGACTGAAGCAGGTCGCTGACCAGAAACCGGCTGACCCACGGATAGGACGGCTGGCCGAGGACAAACGGTTTGCCCGCGAGCGGCACGTCGAGGTAGCGCGTCGCCACATCGTCTACGGAGCCGGCAACTTTGTCGGCGCCGACATAGGTGAGACCCGGAATGCTGGCGCGACCGTAGTGAATCTCACGCTGGAGCCTGCGGTAGTCCGCTCCGACTTTGAGCGAGAGCGGGACCTTGAAATTGAAGGCGCGCTTCGCATTGAGATTGGCGGAGCTCACGAGGTCGGACGAATTGATGGGCGCCGTGGCGGTGTTGCGAATGGTGTAGTTGGAGATGTCGTATTGGTTAATGTCGGTCACGACCCCTGTCGCGGTGTCGGTGCGGCTGACTTTATACTTGGCGGCCGAGACGGGACCGACGCCCTCCATCGTGATCGTGACGTTGCGGATATCGGCCGAAACCGCCTGCAGGAATCCCTTCTTCACGTCTTCGAAGACGTTGGTCGCCTTCGAAAAGCCGAGGGCACTGTCGAGCGTCCAGACCGGACCGCGATGCATCCAACGCAGACTCGGCATATAAGTGGTGCCATCCTTCGAGCGGCCGGCACCGGTCTGCGTGACGTTGCCTAGATTAGTGCGGCCGACGGAGGAATTGGCGGTGAAGGACGCGACGCCTGCCGTGGTGTAGGTGAGCGTATTGTTCGCGAACGTGATCGTGGAGTCGGTGTAGGAGAGTTCGGCCTTGAACGTGTCGTAGCGCCCTAGTTTGAAATCGACGCCCGCCGCTACGGTGCGTTGGCGCACAAACGCACCACCGTCGATCAGTTGCGACGTAAAGGCATAGGGCCGATCGGGCGTCGTAGCCGCGGAGCCGCCGGGGATGGCGACGCTGCCCGCGCGACTCATGGTTGACTGGGTCAGCGCCGTCGCCCGGTCCGAATCGGCCGCAGATAAGGTGAGACCGAGGCGCTTGTTGATGGGCACGATGGCACCCAGCTCAAACGAGAAAATTGTGGTGCGGCCGGGCTCGCGTCGGGCGCGGCCGGGGACTTTCTCGAAGCTGAACGGACTCTGCAGTTCGCTGTCGTTACCTGTGAAGAAGAGACGGTAGGAGTATTGCGGAGTGCGGCGTTCGAAGGCGCTTTTGGGGATCAGATTCACCGAGCCGCCGATCGCATCGGCGCGCTGGTCGGGCGTGGGGCTCTTGTTGATCTCGATCCGCGAGAGATTGGTCATGGAAACCTGTTCCAGCTCGATCGTGCGGCTGGCATTGGACGAGGCGGCGCTCGCGAGATTGATCCCGCCCATGCTGATCGGCGTGTAGGCGGGTCCGACGCCACCCAGACTGATGTCGCGCGCGTCCTGGCCGCCGCCCGTCTGCACGCCGGGGAGAAATTTCACGAACTCGCCGACGTTGCCCTCCGAGGTAATCCCGAACTCGTCGGTCGAAACGACGCTCGTGAAATTCGGCGCGAAGCGCTGCTCGTTGATCGCGATCTGCGCCTGGTTGGTCTCCTGGGTGCTGGCGACAACGAACGCGTTCAACTTGATCACGGATCGATCGTCGCTCGATTCGGAGGTGAGCGAGAAGTCCTGCTCGACGGTTTTGCCTCCGACGGCGTTGACCGTGACCGTCTGACCGCCGAGGCCGCTGTAGAATACCTTCAGGCGGACGCTCCCGGGCGAAACACGTGTAAACCGGTAAAAGCCCAGTTCGTCGGTGAAGGTCTCGAGACCGGTGCCTTCGATCACGAGTCGGGCTTTGTTCAGAGAATTTCCGCGCGCTTGGTCAAACACCCGTCCTTCGATCGTTGCGGCGGGTTCACCGGCCGGACCGCCGGCGACTTGGGCCTCGGCGACGGGACCGCCGACGATGGCCAGCCAAACGGCGAGGCGCTTGATGATCCCCGGAGATTTCCGCCGGGGGGGAGCCGATGCCGGCACTACGGGGGAAGTGTGCTGCGGGTCCGCCGCCAGCGAACGGTCCGGCCGGCTCCGCCCCACGACAAGCGCCCCGGTCGCCTCGTCCTGCGAAGCAAACAGGACCGTGCCGGCCAGCATCCGCTCCAAGGCGTCGAGCGCGCGGAATTCGCCGGCGATGGCGGCGGTGGCTACGCCCTGCACGTTGTCCGCCAAGTAACCGATACTCCTCCTGAGAAACAGCTTCTGCACAGTGTTCATGATCTGCGATCGGACATTTTTGGGAGGAGGCCAACTAGGGAGAGAGGAATGCTCGGAAACGAACGGGAATTTTGGGGCTCAACGTCATCTGGTGGTGAACCAATCCGCG
>SYGN01000110.1 GCA_005799525.1 Opitutaceae bacterium
AAGGTCTCGTAGCCACCGATGACGACCATGATCACGAGGTTGGCGACCATCACGACGTCAATGAGGCCGAGGACACCGATCATAATATCAGTGCTCACCTTATCCACGTTGCCACCGGTGAGGAAGACGTGCAGCATGTGCCAGAGTTCGGCGAAGAACTGGCAGACGTAGACCAACTGCGCGACAATGAGGCCGAGGTAGAGGGGGGCCTGGAGCCAGCGGCTGGAGAAAATCGAGCCTTCGACGGCGCGCTCGAGCAAGGAAGCCTTGGGTGCATCGCCCTCGGTTTCGGGGGACGGTGGCTGGGAATGGGCGTGGGAGGACATAAATCGGGAAAGTTTGGAGCGCGTGAATGCGGGAGGGAGAGAGAGCGGTTGCTGGGGTGACCCGCAACAAAAACATGAGAGAGCGGACTGACGTCCGACGCAAAGCGGGCAGCAAGGAGCGGGGAGCAGGAGGCTTCAGCTCGCGTTTTGAAGCACGAGTGGCGGGCGATGATTTTTCGGACCCGGGCTGAAGACCTGTGTGACCGCGGACCCAGATCGCCCCGATGGCTTCGTCGAGAACGGCGAGGAGAAAATCGGCGTCAGCCGGCGTGATGTTCATCGGCGGGGCGCAGCGGATGGTCTGGCCCCAGAGGCCGCCTTTGCCGAGGAGCAGGCCGAGCTCGCGGGGGTTTTCGACGGCTTGGGCGCACTCTTCGCGACCGGGCGCTTTCGTCGCGCGGTCCTTCACAAACTCGATGCCGAGCATCAGGCCCTTGCCGCGAACATTGCCGATGACTTTGTATTTAGCTTTCAGTTTTTCCAGGCGAGCGAAAATGTAGGCACCGAGTTTGAGGCAGTTCTCCTGGGTCTTTTCCTGCTCGATGACTTCGAGCACGGCCTTGCCGATTGCGGTGACAACGGGGTTACCGGCGAAGGTGTTGAAGTGAACTTTCTGCGCCATCACGGCGGCGATTTTCGGTGTGGTCACGACCGGGGCGAGTGGGGCGCCGTTGCCGATGCCCTTGGCCAGCGTGACGATGTCGGGGATAACGCCTTGCGCTTCGAAGCCCCAAAAATGCGTGCCGGTGCGGCCGCAGCCGGTCTGAACTTCGTCGGCGATGCAGAGACCGCCGGCGGCGCGCACGTGTTCGTAGGCGTGCTGGAGGTAGCCTTGGGGGAACTCGACGAAGCCGCCCACGCCTTGGATGGACTCGGCGAAGAACGCGGCGATTTTTCCGGGCGTCGCATAGTTGATGAGTTCTTTGACGTCGTCGGCGCATTTCACACCGGCCTCGGCGTCGCCGTAGCCGAAGTGTCCGCGGTACGGATACGGGGCGATCGCGTGGTGAACGCCGAAGGAATGGGGTGTATTGAATTTCCAATTGCTGTGGGCGGTGAGGCCCATCGAGGCGGGGCTGCCGCCGTGGTAGCCGTTGCGGAGCGCGATGGCGTCGTAGTTGCCGGTGTAGAGGCGCGCCATGAGCAGTGCGAGGTCGTTGGCCTCGGAGCCGGAGTTGGCGAAATAAATGACCTTGAGATCGCCGGGCATTTTCGCGGCGAGTTTTCGGCGAAGGCCCCGATGTTGGGGTTGAGGTAGATCGTGGTGGAGTGCTGGAGCGCGGCGTTTTGGGCGTTGGCAGCGGCGAGGACGTGCGGGTGGCAGTGGCCGACGCTGACGGTCACAATGCCGCCGAGGCCGTCGAGGTAGCGTTTGCCGGTGGAGTCCCAGACATACTGCATTTTGCCCTCCACGATCATGATCGGCTGCTGATAACAGAGGAACAGGCCGGGGTTGAGGAATTGTTTGCGCTGCGCGAGGACCTGATCGAGCGAGGGACCGACGTAGGGCTGCGGCTGATGCGAGGTGGGAGGGAGAGGGATGGATTTCATGGAAGATGAAGGATGGAGTTTTTAACCAAGGCTCGCACGGATTAATACGGAAAAGGGCGGGGAAATAGGGCGCCGAATTTGAACCACAGACGCACAGAGCCGCGGAGATCGGAAACGGATGCAGGGATTGTTCCGTGGCTCTGGGGCGCTGTGGCTGAGTCGTGTTCAGCTAGGGGGGGCGAGTTTACGGGGCAGGGCGTAAAGGGCAGAGGAGAGGTCGAAGCCGACGAACTACGCGTAGTGGTAGAGGCCGAGAAGGCATGGCGCGATCTGCGCGCTGGCGATGGCGTGGATCGTCGCGAGGAAACCCGGGAGGCTGGGCAAGATGCCGGTAACCCGGGCGACGATGGCGACAATGCTGAAGCCGTTTTTTAGGCGGATTCACCTGCGGGGTTGTCAAGGCCGAGGACGTTGAGCCAGCGGCCGCGGACGGCTACGGCGCTGGGGCGACCCTCGATCGGCCAGACCTCGAAGGCGGAGTCGTCCACGTTCATGGGTTCGGAGTTCGTGGAGATTGCGGGTCTTGACGGATGATGCCAGCGGAGCACAACGCGTGGCGTTCACCCCGGCGTTGGCAGTGTGCTCTCGAGGGCGTCGCAGGTGAGGAAAACCCCGCGTTCTGAGCGGATACGCTGGCCATGTTCGGCGGCGAGCTGCGCGATTTGCGGGTCGCCCAGCAGCGGGGTGAGTGCGCGGGCGCAGTGGGCAGCGGTGTAGTGTGGGCGCGAGAGCGTGCGGCCGACGCCGAGCCGGACGATACGCGCAGCGTTGTCGAACTGGTCGTGGGCGAAGGGCACGATGAGCATGGGGCGACCGGCCCGCAGCGCCTGCGCGGTGGTGCCCACGCCACCCTGATGAACGACGACGGCGGCGTGCGGGAAAATCTCGGCGTAGGGGAGATAGTCCCACGCGAAGATCGTGGGCGGAAGGTCGGGTGGGGGGAGATTTTTTCCGAGCAGGAGTAAGGCGCGTCGACCGAGGAGTTGGGCTGCGTGGGCGCTGGTGGCGTAGAAATTATTCGCCGCGAAAACGGCGGCAGAACCCAGCGTGAAGACGATGGGTGGGGCACCGGCGGCGAGGAAGGTCGCGATGGCGGGCGGGAGAGGCGTGGGCGAAGCAGCGGCGGGGGGGTCTTCGTTTTCGTCGTAAAAGCAGAAGCCGGTTTGCACCGTGCGGGCGGACCAGTCGGGTTGTGGGGATTGGAGGACGGGAGAAAAAAGAGCGAGGTCGAGGAGCGGGGAGTGCTTGCCGGCGAAGAGCGGGTTGCCGCCGGGGGCGAGGCCGAGTTCGCGGCGGAAGGCGCGGACCGGGGCCCACCACGAATCTGTGAGGAGGGCGGCGCAGCGGTTCATGGCGCGCACGACGAAGGGCGGGCACGCGTGCAGCCACGAGCCACCGCCGCGGAGGGGTGGGATGCAGGGATCATGGATGGAGAAATACGAAAGCGGTGCGAGAGCATAGGACACCCAGCGGAGCCCGGTCTGCTCGACGAGGAGCGGGGCGGCATAGACGAGTTCGTTGGTGATGAGCAGGTCGGCACCGGCGCTCGCGCGTGCGAGGTCGGCGTGCATCTCGCGCACGGCGGGCAGCATTAATTCACGGAGCAAATATTCGGAGCCGCGCGGGCCGTCCATGACGCGGCGGACGAGGGCTTCATCGAGGATCGAGATCTCGGGGCGCAGGGAAGCAAAGGTGTAGCCGAGGGCAGAGATTTTTTCCCGGTAAAGTTCGGACGTGGCGAGCACGACGGTGTGACCACGGCGGCGAAGTTCGTGCGCGAGCGAGAGGACGGGATGCAGATCGCCGAGTGAACCGAAGGTGGCGATGACAAGGCGGGCCACGGCGGAAGACGGCGAGCAGCGGGGAGGCCGAAGGGAGGGGTGGCCGCGCGCTATTTCAGACGGACGGGTTTCCCGGGGCGGGCACCGGTGAGGCGGGTGTCGCGGATGACGGGGACGCCGTTGACGATCACCTCGGTGAAGCCGACGGCGTAGTGGTGAGGATCGTCGTAGGTGGAGGGATCGGATACGGTCGCGGGATCGAAAATGACGATGTCGGCGATGGCGCCCGGGCGAAGTTCGCCGCGGTTGCGGAGCTGGAAGGTTTTCGCGGGGAGCGAAGACATCTTGCGGACGGCGTCTTCGAGGGTGATGACTTTTTGCTCGCGCACGTAGCGGCCGAGGACGCGGGCGTTGTTGCCGTAGCCGCGCGGGTGAGGGACGGCGTCGCCGAAGCGGCGCACGCCGGCATCGGAAGCGATCATCGTGAAGGGTTGCGCGAGGAATTTTTTGAGGTCGGGTTCGCTCATACCGTGAAACACGCCTTGGGCGCCGCCGCGCGACTCGATTTCGAGGATGGTCTCGATCTGGTCGTCGAGCGTGTCGGCCCCGCGGAGGATCTTCGCGGCTTGCGGGATGGCTTTTCCGTTGAGGCGTTTGTCGGCCTTAAAATTGGCGACGACCGCGTAGGTGTAGTCGCCGCGTTTGCCCTTCGCGATGGAGTCTTTCATTTCGGCGACCATGCGGGCCTTGGTGGCAGGATCGGCGAGACGTTCCTGGTAACGCTTGGCGCCGCCTTCGCGAAATTCAGCGGCGATCAGGGCAGAGATGCCAGTGCTCGAAGCGGTGTAGGCGTATTGATCGTGGGTGATCGCGAGGCCGGAGGCGCGGGCCTTGTCGAGGTAGGCGATGATTTCATCGGCGCGGCCCCACGTGACGGGGCCAGAGAGTTTCAGGTGAGAAACCTCGGCCGGAATCTTGGCCTCGCGGGCGATGGTGGTGAGTTCGTCGAGGGCGGTGAAAATGCCGGTGCTCTCGGAACGCATGTGGCTCGCGTAGATTCCGCCGTGGGCCGAGGCGACCTTGGCAAGAGCGACGATCTCGTCCGTTTTGGCGAAAGTGCCGGGGAGATAAATGAGACCAGTGCTGAGGCCGACCGCGCCATCTTGCATGGCTTGAGCGACCAGGGCGCGCATCTGGTCGAGTTCGGCGGCGGTGGGTGGACGGGCGAAACTGCCGCCCATAACTTGTCCGCGCACGGTATTGTGGCCGATGAGTGTGGCCACGTTGACGGCGACTGTGGTGCGAGTGATGGCGTCGAATAACTCGGCGATGTTGAGTTTCGAGCCGCCGCAGTTGCCGGTGACGATGGTTGTCACGCCCATGCGGAGGAAGTTCTCGGCGACGGGAAGTTCCGTTATATCTTCGGCATGGGTGTGGACGTCGATAAATCCCGGGGCGACGATGCGGCCGGCCGCGTCGATCTCAGCGCGGGCCGTGGAGCCGGCGGGGAGTTCTCCGAGCGCAACGATGCGATCGCCGCGGACGGCGAGATCGCCGGTGACGGCGGGCGCGCCGGTGCCATCGATGAGCGACGCGCGGCGGATGATGAGGTCGTAGTCTTGAGCGCGGGCAATGACGGTGCAGAATAAAACCAGCGGGAAGAGGCGTCGCATGATGGGTCGGAGCGTGGAGCGAAAGAAGGAAAAGAAAAGGCCAGGATGTTGTGTGCCTTCGGTAATTTGAGAAGCCCTCACACCCGGCCAGTAATCACGTGTGCAAAGCCACCATTGCTCTTGTGTCTAAAAAATGGGGGTCGATACAGCGTGGAGTGCATGGCCAAGCTGAAAGCACAGTTCCGACGTCCCAGCGCGAGCGAACAACTCGTGCTCGAGCACCTACGTCACGCGGCCACTTACCGAGGCGAGTGGCTCGCCGTGGTCAGTTTCAGCGCGGCGGCGTATCATCTGCGCTACCGCGATCAGTTCATCGGCTGGTCGCCCGAGCAGCGTCGCCGACGCTTGCCGCTGGTGGTCAATAACGCGCGTTTTCTCATTCTGCCTGACGCGCACTATCCAAATCTCGCGAGTCGGTTGCTCACC
>SYGN01000013.1 GCA_005799525.1 Opitutaceae bacterium
CCAACGCCGACTGCGCGCGCCATCGACCGTGCAGTCACTCTGTAGCTTGGGCGGCTTGAACATCCCGTCACATTGGTGGCCCCGTGCCGCACTGACAAGCGGGCGCTCACGCGCTTCTCGTCCATCGCGAGGTGGAGAATCATCGTGAGTTGGTGTGAAGCCACGGCTTTCAACTGCGTCGTGGATGCGCGATCATTGCTGCGTTCCGCTTCTCTCTCCACCCCCGGTCTGGATCCCCCACCCTGCAAATGCCAACCTTATCCTGTCTTCGTTCGCTGGCCGGGGTCGTGCTGCTGACCTCCATGCTGCCCCAGCACGCGGCCCACGCTGCCGCACCGCGCCCCAACCTCATCGTCATTTTCACCGATGACCAAGGCTATCAGGATATCGGATGCTTCGGCTCCACGACGATCAAGACGCCGCACCTCGATCGCATGGCGGCGGGCGGGTTGATGCTGAACAGCTTTTACGCGCAGCCGGTGTGCGGTGTCTCGCGGGCCGCGTTGATGACGGGCTCGTATCCCATTCGCGTCGGCGAACCGGGAAACCTGAAACGCCTGCACACCGTTCCCCATCCGCAGGAACTCACGATGGCTGAGGTGCTCAAGGCCGCCGGCTACGCCACCGCCCTCCTCGGCAAGTGGCATCTCGGCCTCGACGACAAGTCCGCACCGACCGGATTCGACCCGGCCACGATGCCCAACGCCCAGGGCTTCGACTACTTCTACGGCACGCCGGTGTTCAACGGGGCGCACGTGAACGTAGCTGACAGCCCGTTTCGCAGCCCGATTCTGCGCAACGGCGAAGTGGTCGTGAAGGCGGTCGAGAATTGGGACCACATCACCGCCGACTACACGCGCGAAGCCATCGCCTACATCACCGCCAACCGGACGAAGCCGTTTTTCCTCTTTCTCTCCCACAACATGCCGCACGTCCCGCTCGGCGCGTCACCGACCTTCAAGGGAAAATCCGCCGGAGGCCCCTATGGCGATGCGATCGAGGAGATCGACTGGTCCACCGGGGAAATCCTGAGGACGCTGCGTGAACTCGGCCTCGACGACAACACGCTCGTCATCTTCACCTCCGACAACGGCCCCTGGGTCGAGACCACGCGCGCGATGCAACCGGGGGCCGCCGCCTTCATCCCGCGCGATCACTCGGGCCACGCCGGGCCGCTGCGCGGTTGGAAGATGTCCGCTTGGGACGGCGGCTCGCGCGTCCCCTTCATCGCGCGCTGGCCCGGAAAGATTTCCGCCGGCGGGAAGAACGACGAAATCCTCACCACCATGGATCTGCTGCCCACCTTTGCCGCACTCGCCGGGACCAAGCTCCCCGCCTCGCTCCGGATCGACGGCCTCGATGCGAGCGATTTTCTCCTCGGAAAATCCACCCGCAGTCCGCGCGCCGAGTATCTCTACTACACCGGCTGCCTGCTCACCGGCATCCGGCAGCAACGATGGAAGCTCGTCGTTCCGCGCCCCGCCGGGCCTCCGGGCACCGGATGGTGGGGCCGCATGATCGAACGCATCGAGGAACCGCAGCTGTTCGATCTTCAAGCCGACCCCGGTGAAACGACGAATGTCGCCGCAAAGCACCCGGGCCTCGTCGCCGCCCTCAACCAACGGCTCGAAGCGGCCCGCACCGAATTAGGCGACATTGATCGGACGGGCCAGGGCGCGCGGTTCTTCGAGCCCGGTCCGCGCAAACTTCAGGTGCCGCTGAGAACCGCGGCGAAATGATGGGACACCACCCCAAGGCCGCGCCCGTCGCCCCGCTCCGCCGGTTCGGCCGTTCTTCCCCACTCTCTCTTTTTCTCCGACGCCTTCTATGAAACCCCACACCGCATTCCGCCGCTTGCTTCATCTCCTGCGTCCCGCGCTCAGTTCACCGCTGGCTTTCTTCTTGGTTTCGATTGCCTCGGCCCAGCCCAACACCGGCCGCATCACCGGCATCGTCACCAATAGCAGCGGCAACGCCTATCTCGAAGGCGCCACGGTCACGATCGACGGCACCACGCGCGCGACGATCACTGACCGCCGCGGCGATTTCGATTTCGGCGCGCTGACTGCCGGCGAGTATTCGCTTCGCATCGCTTACACGGGCATGACCGCAGCCACCACCCGCGTCACCGTGACGGCGGGGCAAGCGGCCTCGGTCACCACCGCGCTCAGCGAGGACGTGCTGATCATGGGCGCCTTCTCGGTCGTGACCAACCGCAACGCCGATGCGCTCGCTGTGACTGAACAACGCCACGCGCCCAACGTGAAAAACGTCGTCGATATCGCGGCCTACGGCATGCTCAACAACGACAATCCCGCCGAGCTCCTCCAGCTCCTCCCGGGCGTGCACGGCTCCATCTTCTTCAACGAGACGGACCGCGTGTCGATTCGCGGCATGAACTCCGCGCTGAACAACGTCCAACTCGACGGCAACAGCTTCGCCACGCCCTCGATCAACGGTTCGGTCAACGATCGCTCCTCGATTCTCTCGACGACCAACACCAGCAACATCAAGTCCGCCGAGGTCATCAAGGCGCTCACCCCCGACCGCTCCGCCGACGCGATCGGCGGCATGGTCAACCTGATCCAACGCAGCGCGCTCGACTACCCCAAGTCGGCTCCGAGGTTCAAATACCGGCTCGGCGGCCAGTTTGTGAACACGCGCAGCGGCTTTGAAACGCGCCCTACGCCCAACGCCCAGTTGACCTACCACTCGACCTTCGGCGCGCAGCGCGACTGGGGCGTCTTTGTGACGGGCGGTTTTCACAAGGAGGCGACCAACCAGCTGCGCTCCGTGCAGAACATCGTCAACCACGCGACGTTTGGCGCCATTCCCACGACGAATCAGGCGCTCGAGAACGATCGGTTTCGCTACCGCAAAAATTGGTCGGTGACCCTCGACCACCGCCGCGGCGGCGCCCACGAGTTCGCCCTGAAATACAAGCACGACAACTGGACCGAATACACCGAGACTCTCATCACCACGCTCAACGGCGCCGTCCCCGCACCGAGTTGGACGCGCGATGTGCGCGCCTACTCCACCGCGAACATGGTCGTCGGACACAACAACGAGTATCCGTTCACGCGCGCCGACTCGCTCTCGTTCGAGGGCAAGCACCGACTCGATCCGTGGGAGGTGAACTACAGCGTCTTTCACTCCAAGGCCCGCCTGCGCAACATCCGCCCCTCGGGCGGCAGCGAGGGCGTGATCAAATACGGCTCGCACACCGCCACCTTGCTGACCGGTCTCCGCCCGGCCTATGTGGCCGACTCCACCCGGGACATGCGTTTTCCCGTCGTCACCTTTCCGGGCGTGAACCCCGACGTGATCTTCAACCCCGACAACTACACGCTCGCGGTCGCGCAGAACTGGCAGTTTCGCGACGACCTGCGCAGCGGCGCGCGCCTTGATGTGAAGCGCGCGTTCAACGGGACGCTCCCGACCCGGGTCAAGGCCGGGGCGAGCCGCAACGACCAGAGCCGGCTCAGCACGCTGCAAAACAACCAGCGGTCCTTCGTCGGCGAGGATCGCGTGCTCGGCCTGAATCCCGCCACGGGCCGCAGCGACGACCGGCTCAGCCGCTTCGTGAACCCCAACCCGCCGCTCACCGGCTTCAGCGACGTCGGCAACCGCCGTCCGTTCCAATTCAACTTCGAGGCCGTGAACCGCAGCTTCGCGCAGCAGCCCCAGCTCTGGCTCGACGATGTCTACGGCAATGCCCTGCGGGCGCGCCAAACCAACTACAAGGCCGAGGAGGAAATTTCCGCCGGCTACGTCATGGCGGAGACCGACTGGCGAAAATTCCAGCTTCTCGCCGGCGCCCGGTGGGAGGAAACCAAGGTCACCGGCACCGGGGTGTTCACCAATCCGATTCAAGCGACCGCCGCACAGATTCCCGATCCGGTGCAGCGCGCCATCAACAACGCCGGCACGAACCTCAAGCGTGCCAGCCGCTACCGGAACGCCTTTCCCAGCGTGCATGCCGTCTATCGGTTTCAACCCAACCTCCAGCTCCGGGCCAGCTACTCGACCGGCATCGGCCGTCCCGGCTTCAGCGCCATCGTGCCCAACACGACCGTCAACGAGCAGACCGATGTCGTGACGACGAACAACCCCGGCCTGCGCCCGCAGTTCGCCGACAGCTACGACGTGAGTCTCGAATACTACACCGAGCCCGCGGGCCTCGTCTCGCTCGGCGTGTTCCGCAAGGACATCAGCGACTACATCGTCAGCCAGATCGGCGTGGTGCCGCCCGGCTTTCCGCTCGGCGATCAATACGTCGGCTACGAACTCCGGACCTCCGTCAACGGCGGCGCCGCCCAGGTGCAGGGCCTCGAGTTCAACCTCGTGCGCCAGCTCAACTTCATCCCGCGCCCGCTCGGGCTCTTCACGTTCAAGGGCAACCTCACGGTGCTCAGCGCGGAGGGCGATTTCGGGACCGGCTCGCGGCTGCGCTCGGGACAGGTGCCGGGCTTCATCCCCCGCGCGTGGAATATCGTGGGCGAATACGCCAAGGGTCGCTTCTACGCGCTCGCGCGCTACAACCAGCAGGCCGCGTTTCTCGTCGGCGCCACCGCTAACCCCGCGCTCGGCACGACCAACCCGCGCCGCGAGAAGATCGACGTGAACTTCGGCTATCGGTGGCGCCGGTCGTGCGAGTTCTTCCTCGCGGTGGACAATGTGACCGAGCAGCCGTCCTACCAATTGCTCGGCGTCGGCGAGCGGCAGTTCGCCAGCGCGGTCTGGGCCGGCTCGCGGCGCTTCAATTTCGGCGTGCAGGGGAAATTCTGACG
>SYGN01000111.1 GCA_005799525.1 Opitutaceae bacterium
CGGGGGCGGCTGACGGTTTATTCGAGGGCAGCCAAGGCTGACCGGCCAAGCCTTGGACGATGCCGTCGAAGAGGTTGAGCTGGTTTTTCTGCAGCGTGCCCAGATAGGAGCGGATGCGGCAGAAGTCGACCGCACCCTGCTCGGTGCGAAAGCCCCCGGAGATCTTCTGTTGGACCTTCACCATCCTGATATCCTGTTCGGCTTGGTTGTTACACCAAGGCACGTGAGGGTCGTGCAGACAGCGCAGGGTCTCGAGCTGTCGATTGCGCAATCGGTCCAGCAAACTGAGCGTCTTACCGCGGGGCTGGCGGCCACGCTTGGGCGGTCCGGTGGGTTGGGGCGGCGGGTTGGCGACGTAGCCGGCCTGCAGGCAGGCCTCATAACGGGAAGTCAGGGTGGCGATTTCGGCCGGCGGGCTCGCTTGGCCGCCGCCATGATAGCGTCGCTTCAACTCCAACGCGTCGGAGAGGACCTGTTGCAAATCGACGGCCCAAGTCTGGCCGACGCCCTCGCGGGCGGCGGCCAGTTCGCGGATGTGATGTTCGTTGCAGACGGCATGCTGGCAGGAGAAGGTGAAGTAGGGCGGCCGGTGATCGTGCACGGCGATGCCTCTCTAATCGGGCAGGACACCCAGCGCGGCGCTGCCCGCTGTCCCCCGGCACCGGTGACAGCCCAGCAGCGTCAGCGTGGCGGTGGAGCAGACATGCAGCCAAAAGCGCTGGCCGATAAACCGAAAGCCGGTTTCGTCGCAGCAAACCGCCTTGGCCGCGCGCACGGCCGCGGTCACGGCGTCCATGAACGAATCGAGCCGGGACGACAGGCGCGCGTGACAGGTTTTGATCCACCCTTCGCTGATCTGGTGGCCGGTCAATTGGGCGATCAAGGCGGTGAGGCGTTGCAACGGCAGAAAATGGGCGCTGTGCAAATAAATCACGAAGGCCGCCAGGCGCGCGTCGTATTGGGTCGGTTGCTCGGCCCCAGGCGGCGGCGGCGCCTGGGGCACGGCGGCACAGCGGGGACAGCAGTTAGACTCCAGCTGATGTTCGGTCACGACCAGCGGGGTCGGCGGCAGATCGAACACCTGATGTTTGCGCACCTGCGTCACCGGCTGCGTCGTCAAGTCGAGCGCGCACACGCCGCAGCGGACGACCGGATGCCGCTCGATGTGATCGGGCTTTGGCACCGGCTCTAGCCGGTGCCCGGGATGCCCGGGTTGGCCGCCCGTGCGACGTTGGCTCTTGCGGCGCTGGCTGCGCGGCTTGGGGCGGGGATCGCTCGAAGGCGGCGCGTGGGTGGTGCGGCTGTCGCCGATCGGGCTGCGTCGGCGTTGGGCCTGCGCCAACTCCTGCTCCAGTTCGAGGATACGCCCGATCATCGCCGCCGGTCCCCGGGCCGCCAGCGCAGCCAGCTCCGGCCGACGCGCGCAAACTTCGGGCAAGTCGATCATCCGGCCAACTCCCGGCGCAGCCGCGCCAACGCTTGTAGTGGCAGGACCAGCACGCGCTTGGTCGGCACCTGGATCTGGCTGTAACGGTCGTCCCGGGTTCGTCCCGTGGTGCGCCCAAGGTCGCGCCAGTTGGCCGCCCGGTAGCAGGTGCCCTGAAAACGCGTTTCATCCACGAAGGTCTCCACCAGCGCCAAGTGCTGCCCGTTGCGCTCCCGCCAGTCGTGGAACAACTGCCGCGTCATCAGACCCAGCAGATGGCTCGCGAGCTGCGGCACCCGCACCCACGGCAAAATCAAAAACCGCGTGTTGTTCGCCACCCCGCCAACCCCGCCAGGCGTTGCGCGCTCGTCCAGCCCAGCCACTGATCGCGGCACCCCACCTTCAACGCCGCCGAGGCCCAGACGGCGCAAGCCAACACCCGCCCATCCCGCCCGCGGACCAGGTAACGCACGTTGGCCCCCACCGGATAGGAGTAACCCAGGTAATGATACCTGGCGAGCAGATGATCGAATAACGCGGTCGTCGCCGTCCCATAGCCGACCTGCTCCAAGCTCACCGGTTGCACCGCCGCCAGCGTGGCGACCAACTCGCTTTGATCCACCCCCGGAACTGCGGCGATCACCCTCGTCTTGCGTTTGGTCGACACCTGGCGTCGCGCCGGCAACCGCACCAGCCCCTTCGCTTCCAGCCGGGCCAACAGCCGCCGACACGACATGTCCTTCAAGCGGCCCGCCGCATTGCGCCAATCCCAACCTTGCACCAAAGCATCCGCCACACGCCGCCGCGACCAGTCCGGATTGCCATCGACCAACGCCTGGATCGCCTGCAGTTGCGCCTCCTCCAGCGCTCGGCCTTGCACCACGATGTTCGCCATGGTCTGAGGCCATAGTAGATCCCCGGTCTGGAACTCAGCTCTTTCTGCAAAAATCTAGCCCGTGCACACCCCGGCGTGAGCAGTTACCATTTTTTTAAAAAAGTGATGGATGCGGGCTAGCCGACCGCGACCAATGAATTCAGCGTGCGGAAATAAAGCTGCCCCTCCGAGATGGCGGGGGTGGCCATCGCGGGTTCTTCGAGGCGATTGACGGTGAGCTTCCGATACTCCGGGCCGGCGGCGATCACATGCACGTCGCCTTCCTCGCTGGTGCAGTAAATTTTACCGTCTCCGGCCACCGGCGACGCCGAAAAGCCGGCGGCGGCGGGGACTACGCGCTCCTGATAGTGCGATTTGCCGTCCCGAGCGTCCAGGCACTTCAAGATCCCGGCGTTCGACCCGCAGTAGAGCAGGTCGCGGTAAACGAGCGGCGTCTGGATGTAGATGCCACTCTTCTGATCGGACCACGCGACGAACGGGCTCGAGGTCTCGCCGGCCGCTGGCGTGATGTCGCCCTTCGCGCCAGGGCGGATCGCCCACACGGGAGCGGCGGCGCCGTGGCCGTTGGCTACGTAGATTAAGCCGTGCGCGGAAAACGGCGTGGGGATCGGGTTGTCGCCGCCGGTTTTCAGCCGCCAGAGCTCCGCGCCGGTGGTGAAGTCGTAGCCCGCCACATAGGGCCAGCCGTTGGCGACTACCTGGGTGCGCCCGCCCTCAGTGTGCACGTAGGGCGTCGCCCAGCAGCGCTCGCAAAGGTCCTTGCGCGGCGTGCGCCAGATTTCCTCGCCGTCGGAGAGACGGAACGCTGCGAGGTAGGGATTGTCGGGCGCGTCGCACTGGACGACGATCCGATCACCGTGGAGGGTGGGCGAACTCGCGTAGCCCCAGCCCACACCGTATTTGCTGACGTTGATCACGCCGAGGTCCTTCTTCCAGCGGCGCTCCCCGTCTAGGCTGTAACAGTGCAATCCCTCGGAACCGAAGCACGCGACGAGCACTTTGCCATCGGTCGAGAGCGTCGTGTTGGCCTGTGTAGCCTTCATGTGTCGCTGCGTGCGGGGCACGGCCTGATGCGCTGTTTGCTCCCAGATCACCTTGCCCGTGCGCTTGTCGAAACAGATGATTTTCCACGCTTGCTCGGCGGTTTCCTCCGCGGCGGTGCGGTCGCCGTAGAGGCCGAGCCTAATGGGCGACTTGCCAGCGGAGTTCACCGCCGTCGCGACGAAGAGCCGATCGCCCCAGACCACCGGGCTCGAGTGGCCGAGGCCGTCAACCGGAGTTTTCCACTTTACCTTCCACTCGGTAGGCAGCGGCGATGAATCGCCGACGCCATTCGCCAACGGGCCGCGAAACGACGGCCAGTTCGACGTTGCCGCCGCGACGGCGCGGTGTGCGGCGACCATCAGTGGCAGCGCGACGAAGCTGCGCCGGGTGAGTGACGGCACGCGTGTCGGTTTAGCTGGATCAAGCGTTCGGCGTGGTGCGGTCGGGGGCATGCGATTGGGTGTGACGATTTGGGCGTTTCAGAGCGTGCCATCCTGGCATTCAAGCAGGGTGACTTGAGCGAGTGGAATCCACACGATCTTGGGACTGTGGGCAAGGGAGCATTGCGAAAAAGAGCACACCGCCTGCCAACACGCCCGCGATTTGATGCAGGAGATCCATCAGCAACAGAAATCGAACGGAGCCGTGGGGCGAAACTCCGCGGGCGGCGATTTTTGCTCGTCGAGGGCGACAACCTGTTCGGGTAGCGCGGCAAACTCGGTGGAAAAAATTCATGGGCACCGGCCAGCACGCCCCACGCCGGCCATCGCGTGCGTCGGTCTCGCGGGATCGTGAAAAGGGAAAATCATTTTCCGGAGGGCGTGAGGAACTCCTCGCGGGTGAGTTTCCCGTCGCCGTTTTTGTCGAAATTCTTGAAGCGCTGTTCGAGGTTTTCCGCGCCTTTCAGGCCGGCGAAGTATTCTGCGAGGGTGAGGACACCGTCGTGATTGGTGTCCATGCGCGCGAACGCGGCGGCGCGATCGGGTGCGGTTTTTTTGGCGGCAGATTTCGGTGCGACGGGCGCGGTGGGCGTCGTGGCTGCCGCAGTGCGATCGGCGGCGCTGATGCAGGACGGATCGACGGTGGTGGGCAGGGAGGCTTTCCACGCGAGCGCGAGGTGCGTGAGGCGGGTGACGATTTCCGGGTGGTCCTTCGCGACATCGACCGCTTCGGCGCGGTCGGTGGTGAGATGGTGCAACGCAACGCGCTTGGCCTCGTCGGTCAGGAGCAGTTTCCAGTCGCCGTCGCGCACGGCGAGGCGCGGCCACCAGTCGGGATCGGCGGCCTTACCGGTCCATGCCCAGAAAATGGGTCGTGTGCGTTTGACCGGCTGGCCTTGGAGCGCGGCGAGCAAGTTTTCACCGTCGCTGCGGTAAGTGGACGGCAGCGTGAGGCCCGCGGCGGCGCAGAGGGTGGGCAGCAGATCGACAGCGGTGAAGGCGGTCGTGTCATTCTTCGCGCCGGCGGGTGTGTGGCCGGGCCAGCGCACGAGGAAGGGCACGCGCACGCCGCCCTCGAAGAGGCTGCGTTTCTCGCCGCGCAGGCCGCCGCTCGAGCCGACGCTGTAGAAGCCGCCGTAGCCCGCGCCCCCGGCGGCGTCGTCGCGGGAGTTTTGCTGGGCTTTCGGCGCGGTGGTCTCCGGGCCATTGTCGCTGGAGAAAATCACGATCGTATTTTGCGCGACGCCGGCGGCCTCCAGCGCATCGAGCACGCGGCCGACGGCGTTGTCACCATCGGTGATGACGGCAGCGTAGACG
Organism: Opitutaceae bacterium; assembly: GCA_005799525.1. Classification (GTDB taxonomy): domain Bacteria; phylum Verrucomicrobiota; class Verrucomicrobiia; order Opitutales; family Opitutaceae; genus GAS368. The sequence goes on from SYGN01000111.1 coordinate 5,123, forward strand.
CGTTTCTGTTCGTCGAGGTGCTGCCATTTTTCCAGCGACGCTTTCGTGGGGATGTGGGGCAGGTGGCTCTCGTGGAGCCAAACGTTGAGGAAGAAAGGGCGGTCTTTGTTGGCGGCGATAAATTTCACGGCGTTGTCCGGCGTGGCGTGGAGACCGGCGGAGGCGGTTTCGGCACCGCCGTTGAAAACGGAAAACTCGTCGAAGCCGTAGGCGGTGGGGGCGGGTGCGCCGTGGGTGTTGCGGTTGGTGAGGTGCCATTTGCCGAGGTGCGCGGTGCGGTAGCCGGCCTGCTGGAAAAAACGCGCGACGTTGGGCGCACGCGCGTCCAGCCAGTCGGGCATGGTGCGGGCGAGATTTTGCGCAGGCGCGGCAAAGTGTTGGTGAATGCCGAAGCGCGAGGGAAACATGCCCGTCATCGCGGCAGCGCGGCTGGGCGAGCACACGGGATTGAGGACGTTGAACTGGTGGAAGTCGGTGCCTTCGCGCGCGAGTCGGTCGAGGTGCGGCGTCTTCAGCCACGGGTGCCCGTGAGACGAGAGATCGCCCCAGCCCCAGTCGTCGGCGAAAATGAAGACGATGTTGGGTGGCGTCGGGTTGGCGGCGGCAACCGCTGAGACGGAGAGCAGGAGAGCGAGTGAGACGGGGAAAAGAGAGCGGAAGATAGGCATGAGAGAAAGCATGGGCGCAGCGACGGGTGCGGGCCGCGGATTGGGGTGAAACGGAGCGATGGAGGAGCACGCCCGCCCCTCCGTCAAATGCTGAGGAGGGGGCGGACGCGAGGGATGGGTGAGGAGGGTGCCGGTGCGCACGAAAACCGCGCCGTTGGCGCCGAATGCCAGTTCTCATTACTGCGCGGAGAACCTTGAAAAAGGCGGGAACATCGTGCTCCGTGCTGGACCATGAAAAATTCTTTGACGATGGGCGGTCTGATTTTGTCGCTGGTCTGCACTCCCGGCAGTGCGGCGAGCGCAGCTGAGAAAGTGATGCCGACCGCGCCGGCGCAGGCCAACGCGATTACCGGCAAGGTCGTCGAGTCGATGAATGCCGCGAGTTACACCTATGTCTTGGTGGATACGGCCAAGTCCCAGGTCTGGGCGGCGGCGCCGCAGTTTCCCGTCAAAGTCGGCGACACGGTGGTGGTGGCCGATGCGATGCCGATGACGAACTATCACAGTAGGACGCTGAACCGGACCTTCGACGTCGTTTACTTCAGCGGCTATGTGACGGTGAACGGTGCCGCTCCGATGGCGGCGGTGCGAGCGGCTCCGGCGATCAGCGCGGGCGCGGCGAGCGGTGAATTGCCCAAGGGGCATCCGGCGATTCCGGCGGCAGCGAAGCCAGTCGGACCCGATCTTACGAATATCAAGCGGGCCGACGGTGGCCAGACGGTGACGGAGATTGTCACGGGCAAGGCGAAGTTTTCCGGTAAAGCCATCGCGGTGCGTGGGCGCGTCGTGAAATTCAACGGCGGGATTCTGGGTAAAAATTGGCTGCACGTGCGCGACGGCTCCGGTGCCGAGGGTACGAATGACCTCACGGCCACGACCGATGCGGTGGTGAAGGTGGGCGACCTGGTGCTCGTGACGGGCATACTCGCGAGCGACCGCGATTTCGGCGGCGGCTACAAATACGCGCTGATCGTCGAGAACGCGCAAGTCGTGGTACAGTGAGGTGGCGGGGCACGGCGCGGTCGCAGCCGCTCCTGAGAAACAGCCCACTGCTTAGTACTTGCTGTATGTGAATACCGCATACGCATCCTGTGGAGGTTCTGCCATCGTCGGAATGTGATTAGCGCCGCGGCGGCCCGGAGGGTGGAAAAAGTTGGGCAATCTCCTGA
>SYGN01000112.1 GCA_005799525.1 Opitutaceae bacterium
ACTGGACGCTCGGTGTGACGAGCAATGACGGTTCGCGGCTCTGGATCGGTGACGATCTGGTGGCGAACAACGATGGTCTGCACGGCATGGTGACGGTGCGTGGCACGCGGCCCTTGGCCCGCGCAGCTGGCCGCGTGGCGCGAAGTCTTCGCGAAACCCATCGCCGGCGGCCCGACCACGCGCGGCTTCGACACCTACTTCGGCACCGATGTCCCCAATTGGCCGCCCTTTTGTTTCATCGAAAACGACCGCACGCTCGGCATCCCCTCCGAGTTTCTTCCCGCCACCGGCCTTGTAAGAAACCAAGCCAGCGTGCCCGGCCCCGCCCTCAAAAACTGGCAGCTCGAAACCATTTTGCCCGCGCTGGGCGACCGCGCCGTCGCCTTCATCACCGCTGCCGCCGCGCAGCCCGAGCCGTTCCTCCTCTACCTCCCGCTCACCTCGCCGCACACGCCCCTCTCCGTAAACAAAGAATGGCAGGGTCGGAGCGGCCTCAATCTGTACGCCGACTTCGTGATGGAGACGGACGCCGTCGTCGGCCGCGTGCTCGCCGCCCTCGAGCAGAGCGGCGCGGCCGCGAACACGCTCGTCATTTTCACGTCCGACAACGGCTGCGCGCCCTACATCGATGTCGCCGGCCTCGAAGCGATGGGGCACTACCCGAGCGGACCCCTGCGCGGCTACAAAGCGGATGCGTGGGAAGGCGGCCATCGCGTGCCGTTCATCGTGCGCTGGCCCGGGCAGGTGAAATCCGGCAGCGTATGCGACCAACTCGTCCAACAGTCCGATCTCATGGCCACCTTCGCCGCCGTGCTCGGCACCAAGCTCCCGGACAACGCCGGCGAAGACAGCGTAAGTCTCTTGCCGTTGCTCAAAGGCGACCACCGCCCCGTGCGCGACAATGCCGTCAGCGCCTCCATCCAAGGCACGCCCGCAGTCCGCAGCGGCTCTTGGAAATACATTCCCGCGCCGGGCTCCGGCGGCTGGGGCAAAGGCGGCGACCAAGCGCAGCCCGTGCAGCTCTACAACCTCGCGGACGACGTCGGTGAATCCAAAAACCTCGCCGCCGCCCGGCCCGACAAAGTCGCCGAGATAAAAGCCGTGTTGGAGCAACTCATCACCGCCGGTCGCAGCACGCCCGGTGCGCCGCAGCAAAATGACGCCGAAGTGAAACGCTATCCCGGTAAGACCGCGGCCGCGGCGAAACAAAAAGCGAAGTAGCCATCCTTGGGTTAGTTCATGCACGTCATCGCCTCGACCGACAGCTTCCCGATGAGCGCAGCACTGAATTAAAGGCAGGAAGATTGGGTGGGTAAGAAAATTTTCCCGGCCACCTACGCACCGCCGCTCAGCAGTATTGGCTTCGCGTTTGGTCCAGTTCCGCATCGGTTTGCCTCGCAGAAGGTCGGACGACCGGCACCACGTCTCGCAGGTGGGCTGTGCTCCGAGAAATACTCCTACCAATAAAATCTTCTTACCTCATTTCCATGCTCGGACTCACCGCATTCCGCATGGCTCATTTTCCCCGCACCCTCCAGCCACTCGCTCCTAGGGTGGGCCAAACGGAACCTACAAGGGGAAATCACCGGGCGCCCTTCGAGATTGCGCATCAAGTGCGTCAGGATTGATCGTCCTGCACCACATCCCGCCACCGCTCCACTTTAGCGCATTCTTCCTCCACGCGCATTCTTCCAAATTTACTATTCAACCCCACCCTCCGCTCCAGCAAACGCCGCCCGCCCTTCGCCATGAAACTCCTCCCGCTCTCCCCCTCTCTCCGTCTCTTCTTCCCTCGGTCACTCCTCCTGCTCTCCCTCTCCGCCGCGTCGACCGTCACCGCTGCGTCCGCAACCAAGCCCAACATCCTCTTCCTCTTCGCCGATGACCAGCGCGCCGACACCATCGGTGCCCACGGCAACCCCCACATCAAAACTCCGGTGATCGACGGCCTCGCCCGCGCCGGCGTGAGCTTCCGCCGCAACTACGTCATGGGCGGCAACAGCGGTGCCGTCTGCGTCCCGAGCCGCGCCATGCTCCACACCGGCAAGACGTGGTTCGCGATGAACACGCAAACCCTCGCCGGCGAGAAACTCATGGGCGAACTCCTCGGCGAGCACGGCTACACCACTTTTGGCACCGGCAAGTGGCACAACGGCCAGCCCTCGTGGCTCCGCTCTTTCCAGCAGGGTGAGGCCGTGATGTTCGGCGGCATGTCCGACCACGAAAAAGTGCCGCTCCACGACCGCGGCCCCGATGGCAAAATGGTCGGCCCGCGCACGGGCGAAAAATTCTCCACCGATCTCTTCGTCGACGCCGCGCTCAAGTTTCTCGAAAAACACGACACCGCCGCGGGCACGAAACCGTTTTTCTGCTACATCGCCCTGACGGCCCCGCATGACCCGCGCCAGCCGCCGCCGGGCTTCCCTGCCAACTATTCCTCCCGCCCGCCGCTCCCGAAAAATTTCCAGCCGCAGCTCCCCTTCGACAACAGCGCGATGAACGGCGGCCGCGACGAAAACCTCGGCGCTTGGCCGCGCACCGAAGCGATGATCCGCGACCAACTCGCCGAATACTATGCGATGATCGAGCACATGGACACCCGCATCGGCCACCTGCTCGCGACCCTCAAGCGCCGCGGCCTTTCCGACAACACGATCGTCGTCTACGCCGCCGACAACGGCCTCGCTCTCGGCAGCCACGGCCTCCTCGGCAAACAGAGCGTATTCGAACACTCGATGCGCACACCCTTCATCATCGGCGGCCCCGGCATCCCCAAAGGAAAATCCGTCCAGGCCTTCACCTATCTATTCGATATTTTCCCCACGCTCTGCGAACTCACCGGCCTCACTCCGCCCGCCGGTGTCTTCGGCGAGAGCGTCCGCCCCCTCTGGGATGGCTCGAAAAAACAAATCCGCGACACCGTCTTTCTCCCCTACATTCAAGTCCAACGCGCCGTGCGCGACGAACGCTGGAAACTTATTCGTTATCCAAAACTCGGTTACAGCCAGCTCTTCGATCTGCAAAACGATCCAAATGAAACCACGAGCGTCTACGACGACCCCGCCCGCGCTCCCGACATCGCCCGCCTCTCCGCCGCCATGCAGACATGGCAGACCAAAGTCGGCGACACTCTCGCCGTGAACACCGGCAGCAACCCGCCGCCCAAGATCGATCTCACCGGCCAAGCCCGCAAAACCGACCAGTGGCAACCCGAGTGGATCGTCAGAAAATATTTTGACCCAGCCAAGTAGCTCTCCATCGCAAGCCCTAATTCGCCGGATGAACCGCCAGTCGATCACGTCGTTCCCCATCAACGGCGCGTGCAGCGCCCGCGTCCCTTTCGGGCACCTCACTTGACCCTTCAGGTCGCTCGCGCGAGTTTGAGCCCGTGGAAAAACAAGCCATCAAAACCCTTGGGACATTGCAGAAGACTCCGTGGCAGCGCTTCGCCCGTCTGCAACGCACCGCCGCCCAGTTGGCCCGGGGCCGCGGGCAACCCAAGGGCGTCTTCAAGTTCGCCAGCAACGGGGCCTGCACCGCGTGGACGGAAAACCTGAACCGGAACGGAAAATGACCCGCGTCCCGATCGACGCCGAACTGGTTTCGCTCGCGCGGAACTGAATCGCCTCGGTGTCGCCTAAGTGGCGGTCGCAGGTTTCGCGATCAACCGTCTCGGCTTCGTGCGCGCCACCGAAGACATCGACCTCCTCATCGCCCGTGACCTGGCCAACCGGGCTATCGTCAAGCGGGCGCTGGAAATCCTGCCCGACCGTGCCATCCGCGAATTGGGAGACGAGGACATCGCGCAGTGGGTCGTCGTCCGGGTCAACGACGACATCACCATCGACCTGATGACCGAAGCGTGCGGCATTGGCTATGAAGACGCTGCGGGCGGAATCGAGACCGAGGAAATCGAAGGTGTGCGCATCCCCTTCGCCGGCGCCCAACTGATGCTCAAGGTGAAGTAAAGCCCGCGCGAAAAGCACGTTGTTGATCGAAACTTCCTTCAACAGCTCATCCGAAATTCTTGAAATAACGCACCTCAAGATCACTCCTTCACGCTTCAGCATCCGCGAACACGTTGCCAACCCCAAAGCCCGACCCCGTTCGCCGACCTCAGGGGAGACGATCTATCAATCTTTGCAAAAGTTCGTGCACAAGTTCGATCGACGCTCGATGAGATTTATTTCTCAGGTTCCGCTTTTTCATCCGATTTATAGTGAGGCTCGACCTTACACGGAAATTGATCCTCGAGGTACCCTCCTTCCAAGTAGTGAGGCAGAGCTTAGATTTCGACGCCCTCGGGATAAAGCCGCGGAAAGAAGTAGCCGACGGTCTTACTCGAAAATGAGATCGAAAGCGGCCCACCGACCGAATCCGAGCAAAGCAATTCCTGCTCGATGAAATCGGTAACGTAACGTCGTGCGGTCCTCTCGGGTTTATTGAGGATTCTTGCCGCCTCACTGCGCGGCAGGGACCCCCGGAGGAAGGCCTCTCGCATGAGCGGCCCAAGCTCAACCGGGGCATCATGGAGCGTACTCCAACGCTCGGCAAAACGCATGATCCGATCTTGCATCGCGTCGAGATCGAGCGTCTTTGACATGAAGCTCACTTGATCCAAGGCCCTGCCTAGGAAGAATTCGCAGAACATGATTAACCCCTTGTTCGAAAGGTTTCCTCGTCCGTCGAGGCTGCCTTGGCGTTCGGAATCGGCGTTGGCGAGCATAGCGCGATAATCGTCCCGCCGCCGAGCAAACCCGCGCGAGATGGCCCACAGTCCGGCCGTCTCCACGCCAGCTCTAGCTAGGTAAGCGTGGGTGAACGCTCGTAGAATTCGCGATGGAGGGTCTGAAAAAAAGAATCCGCGCACACATCTATGATCGGCTGCTGAAGAAGCTGCGTCATCAGTAACTCAACTTTCACATGAGCAGCGCTTTTCAGTTGAAGCGCGTGCTTGGCCGGTTCCGTCGAGTAATCGTTTTTAAGGGCGCGCTCGATATCAGCCGGATGGGTGTGGTGGCCCTCGATCAGGTTCGAGTAGTAGCTGTTCATGTTAACCACCATTTGGGCTACACCAGCGCGAGTGATCGGATGGAGGGTCCCGGCCAGCTTGGCTGATTCAACGAGGAGACGAGATGCACTCTCCCGAAGCCTGCCAGAGGCATCTGTGGGCATGAGCGGCTCCACGGCTGCTTCGTTTGAGTAGATTTCGCGTTTAGGTGTCATTTATGGCCGGTGCTTTGGCCGTTTTAATAGCCGGTTACTAACATTTGTTAGTGATTTTAAATTAGCAATATGTAATTAATAATAGTAATTTATTACATGAAAATTGACCAAGTTATGGCCGGTCTATTGGCCGCATAAATGGCCGAGCCTGATATCACAGAATTTCGGACCCAAAAGTTACCCTCAAAGGCGTAAGCACGAGCCTTGGCCGGCGTGGCGTTACCGACCGGGTTCGGAAAAAGGGGCTTTGGGATAAGTAAGCTCGGCATCGATGGTGGCCCACCCAGGGGAGATTTGCCGATCGTTCGCGCCTGCTTGCACACAACCCAGATTTCCTCGCACGTCTCGATCTGGCGCTTGCATGCAGTCCACGCCGCCACCGATCCCACAGGCGAAACTCCCTCGCACAGGCAAGCCTAGCCTTGCGGAGGGCTCGGTCTGCGTCAAGTATGTCAACCTATCGGATGGAAACTGATTCAATCTTCGTCATGAGCGATTGTTAGCGAAGATTAGCGGTTCCTCCTTCTGCGGTTTTTAGGATCATACTGCTGCCTCGCAGCCTTTCGACCCGTGACCGGTATAAATCGTAAAAAACAGTTCTCCGAAACGAAATGAGCACCGCCCGCCTACTCCTCGTCGCCCTGTTGTTCGCGCCCGCTCCGCTCTTCGCGGCCGCCCCGGCCGCCCGCCCTAACGTCCTCCTCATCTGTGTCGACGACCTCAAACCCGTCCTCGGCTGCTACGGCGATCCGTATTCGAAAACCCCTCACATCGACGGTCTCGCCGCCCGCGCGACCCGCTTCGACCGCGCCTATTGCAACCAGGCCGTCTGCTCGCCTTCCCGCAACGCCCTCCTCGCGAGCCTTCGCCCGCAGACACTCGGCATCTACGATCTTCCCACCAACTTCCGCGCCTCGCGTCCCGACGCCATCACGCTCCCACAGTATTTCCGCACCGCCGGCTACCGCACGGAAGCGATGGGCAAACTCTTCCACGTCGGTCACGGCAACTTCGAAGACACCGCCTCGTGGACCGTTCCGCATTTTCGCCCGAAAGCCCCGCAATACGCCCTCGCCGAAAATGCCGCGCCCGCCGACGCTGCGCCTAAGAAGAAATCCGCCGCTAAAGCCGCCAAGAAATCCAACGGTGCCGCGGTCGAATCCGCCGACGTCGCCGACGATTTCTACGCTGACGGACAGATCGCCGCCGAAGCTATCAACCGCCTCAAAGCCGCCGCCGCGTCGCGCGAACCGTTCTTCATGGGCGTCGGTTTCCTGAAACCCCACCTCCCCTTCGTTGCCCCGAAAAAATACTGGGACCTTCACGATCCCGCCAAACTCCCGCAACCCGCCCGCCTCACCGCTCCCGACGGCGCCCCCGACTACGCGCCACAATTCGGCGGCGAACTCCGCAACTATGACGGCATCCCCGCGGGCAACGACCCACTCGATGACAAACTCACGCGCCGCCTCATCCACGGCTACTATGCCGCGACGAGTTACATGGACGCCCAGCTCGGCAAGGTCATGGCCGCGCTCGACGAAACCGGTCTCGCGAAAAACACGATCGTCGTTCTCTGGGGCGATCACGGCTGGCACCTCGGCGACCACGGCATGTGGTGTAAGCATACCAACTACGAGCAGGCGACGCGCATCCCGCTGCTCGTCGCCGTCCCCGGCCGGAAAGCCGGCGCCACCTCCGCTCTCGTCGAAACCATCGACATCTATCCGACTCTCGCCGCGCTCGCCGGTCTGCCCGCGCCGCAAGGCCTCGACGGCCGGAGCTTCGCCGCGTTGTTCACCGACCCCGCCGCCGCGCACCGCGACCACGCAATCCACGTCTATCCCCGCGGCCAGCGCCTCGGCCGCGCCATCCGCACCGAGCGTTACCGCCTCGTCGAATGGAAAGCCCCCGGCGGCGATCCCACCACGGCCGAATTCGAGCTCTACGATTACCGCGACGACCCCGGCGAAACGAAGAACGTCGCCGCCGTGCGCCCTGCCGTCGTCACCCAACTCCGCGCCCTGCTCGCCACGCACCCCGAAGCGAAACCCCAGATCAAGCCTGCCACGACCGCCATCGTCGCAGCCCCCGCTCCCACCAAAGCAAACCAAGACCGCCACGCGATGTTCGACCGCCGCGATAAGAATCAAGACGGCAAACTCACGCTCGAAGAATTCCTCGAAGGCCAGCCCGACCCCGCGGAAGCGCCAAAACGTTTTCCGACCTTCGACACCAATAAAGACGGCTTCCTCTCCCGCGAAGAATTCGTAATCAGCGGCGGCCAGGGCCCGAAGAAATAGCCTCACCGTCACGCCTATTTTAGATTTTTCTGTTGATCGGATGGGGTCACGGGGATTGCGCCCCGTGACCCTTCCACACCACCGGACGTGCGGTTTTCCGCATCCGGCGGTTGAAACAGGCACCGGTCACTTGCGTGCCGATGTCAGTATCCACGGTAGGATGAACCCATCG
>SYGN01000113.1 GCA_005799525.1 Opitutaceae bacterium
GACCTCGAATCATTCTCCAACCCCGCTCACTTCCTCGCCGCCGTCACCACCTACCAACACTTCTTCAACTTCGCCCGCAAAAACCGCTCGCGCGGCAACCACACACCCGCCGACCTTCTCGCCCAACGCGCGCCTCACCTCAGCCCCAAAATCCTCCTCCTTCCACCCATCCTCCTTGACGCCCTGGTGGGTCAGGATCTGTCCGGACCTCCCGGGAGAAGCGTAAGAAACCGGTCGTGGCCTGACAGGGCGGCGAGGCAGGCAAGAGCCCGCTTTACATCCGCGGGGGACTTGTTTGCGGGAGACCGAAAGAGTGAAAATGATTTTGGGAAGAATTGAACACAATGTGCAGGAACGCGTCTTTCTCAGTGGTAGTTCACAGTGCAGGTTAGGTTAGGTCAGGGAAGGCCGTCCAAGGGGTTGGGCGGCCTTCTTTTTTCATGACGTCCCCCGGACGCAGCAAACGTCAGTGCCGCCGTGGTGGGTTTCACGGCGGTTGGAACCGGAGGAAATCAGTGGGATGTGGAGTCGGTGCCCGTCGTCCAACGAATCCGTAGCGAATGCCGACTCCGGTCGTGATTTGCCGATGGTGGGCCCCACTCTGTTTGGCGCTTCGACCAAACACCCCCGTCACGGTCGGTGGTTATTTTCCAGCGGTCGGCCCCTCCGCCGAACGCAACGCCAAGGCCAACCCCACGACGCCAACCCAACCCCAGCCAACTCGTTCCCGATGAAGCGCATTTTCGGCTTCCGTTTTTCTTCCGGCACCCTACTCCTTTCCTTTCTTCAACGGAGAGGTGGCAGAGTGGTCTATCGCACCTGACTCGAAATCAGGAGTGGGGCAACCCACCGTAGGTTCAAATCCTATCCTCTCCGCCAGTTTTCCACCCCGAGTTGCGGCGTATGTCTGACTCACTGTGGCGCACGGAAACCCTCACCGTGGGCAGCACCCGGATGCCGTAAAGCGGCGGGGGCAGGCAGCGCGGACCTTGCCCTCAAATTGCCCGGCGCGCTCGGTCACCTGCGCGCTGGCGGGCCGCCCGAGGGACTGCCTCAGAGGGGGGCGGCGGCGATCGGACACTGCTGAACGCTTGGAATGCGCGCTCGAAAATACGCCAGAATTCCGCACAGTCGCGACTCGTTGACCATCTTCCCTCCCATCATTTTTCTGGTCGCTGCGGTCATTTTGACTCTGCGCGCAAAAGCCGCGGGGGAAAATCTTGCGGCGCGGGTGGTGCTCCTGGCCAACAGCGAGGACCCTGACTCGTTGCGCGTCGCGCGGCACTACGCCGAGGTCCGGGGCGTGCCGCTGGAAAATATTATCGCGCTAAAGCTCCCGCTCGCTGAGTCGATCACGTGGCGGGAGTTTGTCGTCACGCTGTGGGAGCCGCTGCTTGATGAGTTGCTGCGGGCCAAGTGGGTCGACGCGATTTCGATGGCGCTGACCGACCCGGTGGGGCGGCGGAAACTGGCGGTTCAAGGTCATCGTATCCGGGCGCTCGTGACGTGCCGCGGGGTGCCGCTCAAGATTGAGCATGATCCGGCACTTTATCTGGGGTCGCCCTTCACGCAGCGGGCGGATTTTTGGACCAATGCAGGGGCGGTTGATTCCGAACTCAGTCTCCTGGCGCAGCCGAATTATCCGATCAATGCGTTTGTGCCCAACCCGCTCTTTCAGAAAGAAAATCCGCACGCGCTGGATCGGTTGCAGGTCATCAGGGTCTCCCGCCTCGATGGGCCGAGCGTGGAGGACGCGCTCGGGCTGGTCGATCGCGCTGTCGCGGCCGAGCGCACGGGCTTGCTTGGGCGGGCCTACGTGGACATGGGGGGCATCCACGCGGCGGGGGACCGCTGGCTGGAGGCTTTGGCGATCCAGCTCGAAAGTCTCGGTTGGGCCCCAGCGGTGGATCGCGATCCGGCCACGCTGTCTGCGACCGTGCGGTGCGATGCACCGGTGCTGTATTTTGGATGGTATGCCAGCAATCTGAACGGCCCCTTCGCATTGCCCGGGTTTCGCTTTCCGCCCGGCGCGATCGCCCTTCACATCCACAGCTATTCGGCTGGCACGCTCCGTTCGACGACGGCGGGCTGGACGGGGCCGTTGGTCGCGCGCGGCGTCACAGCCACGGTCGGCAACGTCTTTGAGCCGTATCTGGAGCAAACCCACCGCCCGGATCTTTTTTTTCGCGCGCTGGCCCGCGGCGCAATGCTCGTGGATGCCGCGTATTTTTCTCTGCCTGCGTTTAGTTGGCAGGCGATTCTCATCGGCGATCCGCTCTACCGGCCGTTTGCCGTTTCGTTGGAAACGCAACTCCAGACGCTCGCCACGGTTCCGCCGCGTCTGACGAGCTATGCGGTGCTTCGGCACGTGAACGCTTGGGTGGCGTCGGGTCGCCGCGACGAAGCCCTCGCCCTCGCGCGCTCGACGCAGCGCACCGTGCCCAGCCTCGCGTTGGGTCTTGTGCTCTCACGTTTGCTCAGTGAGGCGGGCGACGATGAAAGCGCGGCGAATGCGCTCGGTTTTGTAGGTTTGCTGAAAGCACTCCCGGCGGACGAGTGGGCGCTGGCGCGCGAGGCCGCCTTGCAACTGGAACGTCTTGGGCACCCAGTGCGCGCACTGGAGTTGTGGCGCAGAATACTTGCGACGGAGAGTCTTCCTCGTGAACTGCGGGTGGCGTGGCTGCCCGAGGCAAGGCGCGCGGCCAATGCCGCGGTCGACTTGGCGCAGTCGATTGAATGGGAAAGGGCCCTCGCCGATTTGGCCGGGCCCTCAAAGGACAAAAAATAAAGCGGCGCGGGGAATCCCTCCCCGGGCGGTGGTCACGCGGCGCAACCGGCGGGATTAGACGGCGTCCACGATGCGATCAGCGAGGCCGTAGGCGATGGCCTCTTGGGCATTCAGGTAGAAATCACGATCAGTGTCCTGATTGATCCGATCAAGCGGCTGGCCCGAGGCGATCGCGAGAATTTGATTCAGCTCGGCGCGGAGCTTTTCCATTTCCTTCGCTTGAATGTTGATGTCCGTGGCGGGACCGATGAAGCGACCGGAGATGAGCGGTTGGTGGATGAGGACGCGGGAATGCGGGTAGAGTAGCCGGCGGCCTTTCTTCGCACCGGACAGCAAAATCGAGCCCATCGAGGCGGCCATACCGGTGACGATCACAGTGATCGGCGACGTCACAAGTTGCATCGTATCATAGACGGCCATACCGGCGGTCACGGAGCCACCGGGTGAATTGAGATAGAAAAAGATTTCCTTACCCGGAGCGACGGCTTCGAGGTAAAGCAGCTTTTCGGTCAGGTCCTTCGCGCTTTCGTCGGTGACCGCGCCCCAGAGAAAGATTTTCCGCTGCTCAAGGAATTTTTTCTGAATCAACATTGCGACCGGCGCGGCGTTCTTCTTGGCCTGTTTGTTCTCCTGTTCGTCCTCATCATCATCATCGTCGTCGTCGGAGCGGACGGGAGTCGGGTTGGTGTAGGTGGGCGTCAGGTTGTCGTAATGCATGATGGGAGAAAACGGTGTAAGGCGGGGGCGGTTTGGCGAGTCGATTGTGTTTTTTCAGCGGCGCTGGCGGCGCGTGGCGGCATCGTCAATAACGCACTTTATCGGCCTTGGCGGCCCACTCCTTAAACGAGACCAGCGACTCATCGCGAAGGCAGGGTTTCATCGCGATGGTGCGTTGGTCCGGAGCAAGCGGGATCTGCTGGTAAATAAAATCGTCGTCGAAGCCGATGGCGGCAGCGTCACCGCGCGTGTTGCCATAAAGCACGAGGGGAATGTGGGCCCAGTAGATCGCCGAGAGGCACATCGGGCAGGGCTCGCAGCTGGTGTAGAGCGTACAGTCGTCGAGGTGAAACCTCTTCAAGGCAGTGCAGGCCTCGCGGATCGCGGTGACCTCGGCATGGGCCGTCGGGTCGTTGGTGGACGTGACGCGATTGTTGCCGCGCGCGACGACCTCGCCCTGGCGCACGATGACGCAGCCAAACGGGCCGCCGCGCCCGCTGCGCATGCCCTCGTCGGCGAGTTTAATGGCTGCGCGCATGAACGTTTCCGGTGTCTTTGGCATGAAAAGGGCGGACGTTGCCGCGCGTGCTGACACGCGGCAACGCCATAACCATGCGGCCCGTGTCCGCAGCGAATGGCCGGCGGGATTTTAGTTTCTACCGGCGCGCGGGGCGGACTAGCTTCGCGGCATGCTCATCGACGCCACGACGCTCCGCCAAAATCTCTCCCGCTCCGACTGCGTCGTGTTTGATTGTCGCCATGACTTGGCCGACTGCCGACGCGGGGCGAAGGTCTATCGCGAGGGGCATCTGCCGGGCGCGTATTTCGCCTCGGTTGAGATGGAACTTTCGGGAGTGAAAACCGGCGCAAACGGCCGCCACCCGCTGCCGGACGCGGCCGCTTTCACCGCGTTTCTCAACGCGCATGGCGTCACGGCGGAAACGCAGATTGTGGCCTACGACGATGTCGGCGGACAATACGCGGCGCGGTTGTGGTGGTTGGTGCGTTGGCTCGGTTTGACGCGGGTGGCGGTGCTCGACGGGGGTTTGCCCAAGTGGATCGCGGAAGGAAATCCCCTTTCGATTGAAATGCCAACACCGCGCCCAACAGGGTGCGTGATCGCGCGACCGGACGCGACTAGGGTCAGGAGCGCGGCGGACGTGCTCGCGGGGACGGTGAACGGGAGTCGTTGCGTCGTGGATGCACGGGCGCCCGAGCGTTTTCGTGGCGAGGTGGAACCGATCGACCCCGTCGCCGGGCACATTCCGACGGCGCTCAATCGTTTTTTTAAGTCGAATTTGCAGGCGGACCTGACGATGCGGGCACCCGCGGAGCTGCGCCGAGAATTCGAGGCGATGCTGGGTGGGTGGCGTCCGGACCAAGTCGTCCATCAATGCGGTTCGGGTGTGACCGCGTGCGTGAATATGCTCGCGATGGAGCACGCCGGCCTTGGAGGTTCGGCGCTCTACGTGGGGTCGTGGAGCGAGTGGATCGCCGATCCCGCCCGGCCGATTGCGCGCGGGTAAACGCCGTCCGCTCGTGGGTGCGGCGGCGACGGAAGTGTGCCGACTGCGCGCTGCCTGGTGCTGACTGATCGATTCCATGCAGCCGCCGCACGTTCGATGATCAAACAGGCGAACGCCCCTAGCTGTCGGGCTGGTGCTGGTCGCCCGGCCGAATGTTTCAGCGATGGACGGCGCGACGGCCAGCGACGGCCCTGCACGCGACCGCATGGTTACGGCTTATATCAACGTCTCGTGATATCTGGACGATCGTCGAAACACCCCTCGCTCACGCTCGCGGCTACCGAAAAGTCCAGAGCTCAAAGGACGTTGGTATGACGTGGGGAATAGGACGTTGATCAGTTGTTTCATGGTCCGCGCATTGATTGACGAGTAAAGGAAAAGGATCGGTGATGGGTGAAATGGCGCAAAAAAGCCGGCGGAGCTTTCGCTCGCGCCGGCGGCAGAGGATTTCGCGGTGGCGCCCTACTTGCCGAGGCTCGCGCGGAGGTCGGTGAGTTGATTGGCACTGCCGAGGAGGACGTTGCGGCTCGCGATGAACTTCGCGTATTCCTCGATGAAGATCTTGCCCGGCGGGCGGAAATCGAAATCGCCTGGCTTGTCGCGGAAGAACTCGCGGTGGACGCGGGTCCAGACGAGCCGGCCGTCGGTATCGATGTTGACCTTGGTCACGCCCCGGGTGGCGGCGGGGAGGTATTCGTTGACGTCGACGCCCATGGAGCCGGCTATCTTGCCGCCGGCGGCGTTGATGCGGGCGACTTCATCTTGCGGAACCGACGAGGACCCGTGCATGACCAGCGGGAAGCCGGGGAGGCGGGCCTTGATTTTCTCGAGGACGTCGAAATGGAGGGACTGTTTGCCTTTGAATTTGAAGGCGCCGTGGCTGGTGCCGATGGCGCAGGCGAGGGAGTCGCAGCCGGTCTGCTTGACGAAGTCTTCGGCCTCGGAGGGATCCGTGAGGCACGCGTTGCCTTCCTCGACATTGATGTCTTCTTCGACGCCGCCGAGCATGCCGAGTTCGGCCTCGACGGAAATGCCTTTGGCGTGCGCGCGGTCGACGACGCGCTTGGTGATTGCGACGTTCTGGTCGAACGGGTCGTGCGACGCGTCGATCATGACGGAGCTGAAGAAACCGGAATCGATGCACTCGTAGCAGGTCTGCTCGTCGCCGTGGTCGAGGTGGACGGCGTAGATCGCGTCAGGGAAGATCACGCCGGCGGCGCGGATGATGGCCTCGAGCATGCGCTTGTCGGTGTAGCTGCGCGCGCCCTTGGAGATTTGGATGATAAACGGCGCTTGCGACTGGATAGCACCCTTGAAGAGGCCCATCGCCTGCTCGGCGTTATTGATGTTGTAGGCGCCGATGGCGTATTTGCCGTAGGCGTGTTTGAAGAGCTGAGCGGTGGTGACGATCATGGGAATAAAGTGGACAGAAGACTGAAGTTTCCGTGTGCGCCAATTGGCGGGCAAGGGTTTTCTCTGGGCATTGGGGATTCGGCCCAAAATAAATCCCTGGTTTGGCCTAAAATGCGCGGCGGTTCCGGTGACGAAACGGTCGCGGACGCCCGGGCGCCCAGCCAAGACGGCGGACGGATTCAGCTCCCCGGGCGCTTCTCTTTGGTCGGAGGTGGCGTTCCGCCGCTCTTGGTGGTGTTCGCGTTGGCAGCGGCGTTCTGGGAGCCAAGGGTTTCGGCAACAATCTTAGCGAGTTGCTGCTGGTTTTGCTGCTGTTGCTGGAGTTGCTGGAGTGCGGCCACCTGCGGGGCGGCGAGCACCGCTTGGGACTGGTTGAGGGCGGTTGCCGTGATCGGGGCCGTGGCATTGCCCCCGCCCCGCGCTGCGTCGCCACCAAACAGAGCAAGCATGCCGGCCCCCGTTCCACCGGGGAGGCCGCCGCCAGAGAGGGCACCACCGATCACCGCGCCGAGAGCACCGAGGTCCGGCATGCGCCCGCCGCCGCTGCCGGCAGTGGCGGCGTCAATATTGAGGCGGACGACCGGGCGATCGACCACCGGTTGCGTGGCAGCGCCCGTAGCGTCGGCGGGACGGCGTTGGGGGGGCGCCGGGGTGTTGGCGGCGAGGATTTGGACGAGCTGATCGGCTTGGATCGAAGTGAGCGGCGTATCGGTAGAGCTGAGGCGCTGCTGAAGCTGGTTCACGATGTTGCGCTGGGGGATCGTCTTTTCGTAGGCCTCCAGCTGATTGAAGCCGCTCTCGCCGACCACGGATTTGATGCTACTATTGATGTCGTTGCGGGCGACCTCCATGAGCTTTTGGACGGCGTTACGATCCGTGCGGGGGTCGATGCCTTGGTCGCGAGCGGCGGACATGACGTCCTGCATGGTCGTCTGGCGATCGGCCAAGATGATCTTGAGTTTTTCGGCCTGCTCCGGAGCGAGATTAAGGCTCTTAAAAAGTGCGGCGTAACGGGCTTGGACGGCGTCTTTTTGCTGGCTGCTCATGATCGCCTGAACCTCGGGTCTAGCCATGAGCTCGCGGATGGCTTCGGCCTGTTGCAGGGGATTGTTGGCGGCGACTGGGCCGCCGCGGGCCCCGCTCTTGCTATTGGGATCGCGGCGGTCTCGGCCGCCCTCGCCCGCGGCGATCGTGCCGTCTTCGCCGCTTGGACGTGGGGCCGCCAGTTGGTCGCGCAGCTGTTTGTTGAGGCGCTCGAGGTCCCACGCGCGTTTTTGCAGGTCGGCGCGTTCGTCTTTGTTCATGGCGGCGGCACGCAACTCGACGAGTTCGCCGTATTGCTGCCAGGCGAGAATGGAACCGCCGACGGTGGTGAGGGCGAGAAACGCGATCAGGAAGGTTTTGGGGTACTTCATAGCGGGGTTGACGTGGCCTTTGGGCTAAAGTTTTCGAAAAGACAGCGCGACGGCATGCCGGCAAGCGGCAGCCTGACAAAGTCCGCAGGGGCGTGGGGCTACCGTGGCGGGAATTCGAAGTCCGCCTTCGCCCCGGTCGGCGAGAGCACTAGGTAGGCTCCAAAGGGTAGGCCACGTTTCGACATGAATCCCTGAATGAGCTCGGTGCGGCCGGTTGCGAAGAGACGCAGGGCCTCGTCGGCGGGGATTTCCTTCGCGCAGAGGTGCTTCTTCAACGTGAAGACGATGCGGTTGTTTTGGTCGGGCTTGCGGACGTAAAAAGCTTCGGGCGTCTCCACGATTTCCGCATCCTTGTGCATTTTGCTCTTACCGAGCACGACCGCCTGCGAGAGGTCGGGCGGGGCCCTGGTCTTCCGGGCGACCGGCTTGCCGCCCTTGTCGAGCTTCGGAGCGCGGGGCGGGAATTCCCATGAAAACTTCGGGCCTACGCGCTTGAGCATCGCGCTGAACGGCCGGCCTTTTTTCGAGATGAAATTTTCGATGATCGACGTCTTGCCCTCGGACACGAGTTGAATGGCCATCTCGCGGGTAATCGTTTTTTGGCACATGAGGCGGCCGATGCGGAAGGTCTGCTTCCAGCCCTCGCCGTCGCGCTCGCGCAAAATGTGACTGGAGCCAACCTCGCACAGACCGGAGCCGGTTTTTTCGTCGGTCCAGTAAGGCTCGACGGTGCCGAGATCGACCTTGTCGCCGAAATCATACTCCGCGCGCCATTTTCCTTTTTCGGGATCTTTGGCGAGTTTGAGCAGCGCGGAGAAACGTGCGCGCGTCTTTGCAGAAATGAAACCGTCGAGCGGGCCGACCTTGCCGGCGGAGACGAGTTCAGCGACTTCGGACTCGTCCATTTTGCGGCCGCCAATGACCTTGTAGATCATGAACTCGCCGTCCTGGGACTTGTAGCCGCGGAGGGTTTCGCGGAGCGGTTTGCCGTCGGTGGGCGAGATGATTTCGGTGACGCGTGCGATGGAGTCGTCCTCCTCGAAGCCTTTCACTCGTTCGATGATACCCTTCGTTTGCTCGATGACCTCCTCCATGAATTGCGCGCGGGAGAATTTATTGTGCTCCATCTGGCGGAGCTTGAATTCCCAGTCGCCGGTCATGGCGGGCTGGGTGAGGGCGTCGGCTTTTACGGCGCCGAGAAACTGAATCAACTGCTCGGCTTTCGCGGTGGGGATGAGTTCGCGCAGCGGACGGTCGACATACTTCTGGTTGATGAGACCGTCGATCGTATCGGCGCGCGTGGCAGGAGTGCCGAGACCGCGCTCCTTCATGGCTTCGGCGAGTTCTTCATCGTCGACGAGTTTGCCGGCGCCTTCCATCGCGGAGAGAAGGGTGGCCTCCGTATAGCGTGGTGGCGGCTTGGTGGTTTCGGCGTGAAGAACGGGATCGACCGTTTTCGCCTTGGCGGGGGAGCCGTCCTCGGGGGTGAGAGCGGGGAGTGCCCTCGAGTCAGGTGAATCGTCGTCGACGGTGTTCTTGCCGTAGACGGCGAGCCAACCGGGGAAGGTGAGGACCTTGCCCTCAGTTTTGAATTCGTGCTGGGGAGCGACGGTGCTCATGCGCGTGGTGATGTCGAATTCCGCCGAAGGGAAAAACGCGGCGACGAAGCGGCGGGCGATCATGTCGAAGACCTTGGCCTCCATGTCATCAAGGTTCTTTGCCTCGTGCGCGGTTGGGATGATGGCGAAGTGATCCGAGATTTGCGCGTTGTTAAAGATGCGCTTGTTGGGGCGGAGCCAACCGGCTGCGAGCACTTGGCGGGCGTGGGTGCCCAAGGAACCGGTGAGATTGTTGAGCGTCTCGCGACAGGTGGGAATGTAATCCTCCGGCAACGCGCGCGAATCGGTGCGGGGGTAGGTGATCATCTTGTGGCGTTCGTAGAGGGCCTGCGCGATCTGCAGGGTGCGGCGCGCGGGCAGACCGTAGCGGTTGTTCGCCTCGCGTTGGAGCGTGGTGAGATCGTAGAGGCGCGGTGCGGTCTGACTGCTGCCTTTTTTCTCTTCGGTGACGGTCACGGCAGGCGCGCCCGCTCGCTGGCTGCTTAAGCACGCGGCGAGGACGGCTTCGCCGAGGGCTTTTTCCCAGATGCGGTCGATGCGATCATGATCGTCGCCCTCGCTTTTCTTGAAATGAGCGCGTTGGTAAACGCCTTCGTAACTGCCCTTCGCAACTTCGAATGTCGCGGTGACGCGCCAGTAGTCGCGGGGCTTGAAATTTCGGATTTCCAACTCGCGGACGTAGAGGATGGCGAGGGTGGGTGTCTGGACACGCCCGACGGAGGCGACGTTGCCGGCGCGGGAGCCGAACATGCGCTTGGTGAGTGCGCGGGTGCCGTTGATGCCGATGAGCCAGTCGCTCTCGCTGCGGCAACGCGCGGCGTCGGCGAGGCCGGCCATTTGCTCGCCATCGCGGAGTTTTTTGAAGGCTTCGTGGATACCGCCGGTGGTCATCGTCTGCATCCACGCGCGTTTCACGGGAAGCTTCGATTTCGTGAGTTGGTAGAGATAGGCGAAGATCAACTCGCCCTCGCGTCCGGCGTCGCAGGCATTGATGACGGTGCTGATGTCTTTGCGGGCGAGGAGTTTTTTCAGCGCGTTGAAGCGATCTTTGGAATCCTCGATGGGCTTAAGGCCAAATTTTTCGGGAATGATGGGCAGCGTCTCCAGCCGCCAGAAGCCGTATTTCTTCTTGTCGATGTCCTCCGGCATTTCGAGTTCCACGAGGTGGCCGAGTGCGTAAGAGACGACAAATTCGTCGTTTTCGTAATGGTCGCCTGTCTTGGGAATTTTCCCGAGGGAGCGCGCGAGGTCGGCCGCAACGGACGGTTTCTCGGCGATGATAAGTGACTTCATGTGGTGCGAGCCGTTACGGGGGGCGCGCGGCGATTTCAAGGTTTAGTTTTTGAGAGCGGCTGTGTAAGAGGCACTCTTTCACTCTCAGGGCGCAGCGAAACGGGAGGCGACGGATTGTGTGGCGAAACTGCGGAAGCACGGCGCTCATCCAGGGTGTTTCTCCGCTGACGAGAATCCCAGCGAACGTGATTGCGGCCGTCGCGGCGCGAGGGCCGGCCAACAAAAAAGCCACGAGTGCAAACCGACGCGCACTCGTGGCCGGAAACGTGACGAACGGATTACGCTGCCGCCTTGGGCGTCTCCGCCAGCGCGGCGTCGAGTGACGCGAGCATTGCGGCGATGGTCTCGTCGGTTTCGTCGCCCATATTGGAGATGCGGAAGGTCTTGCCTTTGAGTTTTCCGTAACCGCCATCAATCACGAGGTGGTGCTTCGATTTCAGAATCTTGTTTAAGACGGCGAGATCAATGTTCTGCGTATTGGCGAAGCAGTTCAAGGTGACGGAGCCGTGGCCCTCCTTTGGGAAGAGTTTGAAGCCTTTGCTGAAGACGAACTCGCGCACGGTTTTGTTCAGACGGACGTGGCGGGCGTAGCGGACCTCAAGTCCCTCGGCCGCGATGTCGTCGAGTTTTGAGCGCAGCGCGTAGAAGAGTGAGATGACGGGCGTGCTCGGGGTCATGCCGGCTTCGTGGTTTTTTTGGAATTCCACGAAATCGAAATAATAGCCGCGGTCGGTCATCGTGGCGGCGCGGTCGAGGGCTTTCTTGGAAACCGAGAGGAACGCGAGGCCGGGCGGCATTGCCAAGGCCTTCTGGGAACCGGCGACGAGCACGTCGATGCCGAGTTCGTCTTTCTTGATGGGCATCGCGCTGAGCGAGCTGACGGTGTCGACGATGGCGATGACGTCGGGGAACTGGCGGACGACCGCCATGATCGCGGGCAGGTCGCTCATGCACCCGCACGAGGTCTCGTTATGAATGAGGGTGAGCGCGTCGTAAGCGCCCGTGGCGAGTTCGCGGCGGACGGCTTCGGGATCGACGGGCTGGCCCCATTCGAACTTGAGGGCGGTGGCTTGCTTGCCGCAGCGGATCGCGACGTCGTACCATTTGTCGGAGAACGCGCCGTTCATGCAGACGAGCACCTTCTTTTTGACAACGTTGCGGAGGGCACCTTCCATGACGCCCCATGCGCTGCTGGTGGCCAGATAAACGGGATCCTGCGTGTAGCAAAGCGCCTGAAGCTGAGGCTGCATGGAATTGTAGAGCGCGACGAACTCGGTACTGCGGTGCCCGATCATGGGCTGCGCCATGGCGCGAAGCGTTTTGTCCGAGACGGCGATGGGGCCGGGAATGAAGAGTTTGTAGCTCATAGGTTTTTGCTGCGAAAAGAGCCTGTGTTGGCTTTTGGCGCAGGATTAAAGTTCAAATTCATAGCTGGGAGAATCCACGATTATTGCGAAAACAGTTTACGCAACCCTGCGGGTCAATCTTAGGATTTTGCGCAGCAAGAACCTCATGCACTGGCTGAAGAAAAAATTCAACGCACTCGAACTCTACACGATCGATGTGATTTTGGGGCGTCGCGCGGACACGGGGGCGGCGATCTACGGTGCGTGCTTACAGACGCTGTCATGGGTGTTTAACGGCATCGTGCAGGCGCGTTGGTGGCTCTATCGACACCGGATATTTCACGACCAACCCTTGGGTTGCTTGGTGGTAGTCGTTGGGAATCTAACCGTCGGCGGCACCGGCAAGACGCCCATCGTGGAAAAATTTGCCAAGGCGCTGCGCGACCGCGGACGCAAAGTCGCGATTTTGAGCCGCGGCTACAAAAGCAAGTCCGCGCCCCTCTGGCAGAAATGGTGGTGGGCGTTGACGCATGCCGAGGAGCCGCCGCCGCGTATCGTCAGCGACGGGACGACCGTGCTGCTCAACAGCGAGGATGCGGGCGACGAGCCCTACATGTTGGCGAGGAATCTCCCCGGAGTGGTCGTGCTTGTGGACAAGAACCGGGTGAAGGCCGGTGCGTATGCGATTAAGAAATTTGGCTGCGACACCCTCGTGCTGGACGATGGGTTTCAATATTTGCCGCTAAAAGGGAGCCTCAATTTGTTGCTGGTGGACAAGACCAATCCCTTCGGGAACGGCAACCTGCTCCCGCGCGGCATCCTCCGCGAGCCGATCAAGCACCTGAAGCGCGCGAGCTACATTTTCCTGACCAAGTCCAACGGGCAGCGTGATCCGGAACTCGAGGCCCTCATCAAAGAACACAATCCCGACGTAGATTTAATCGAGTGCGCGCACCGGCCGCAATATCTGCAGCGCTTTGGCGTCGCCCCGGATGCGCCGGGCGCGCGGGAGCCGCTGACCTTTTTGAAAGGAAAACGGGTGCTGGCGTTCAGCGGAATCGCGACGCCCGAGAGTTTTGAGAAATTTCTGCGGGACCTCGGGGCGTTGCTCATGGGACGCGAGCGTTACCTCGATCACTATCGCTATGAGGAGAGCGATCTGGCCGAGCTGTTTGATATGGCTCGGCGCGAGGGCGCGGAATGTCTCGTCACGACGGAGAAGGACGCCGTGCGGATTGCGGAGACGCGGTCTTGCGCGCTGCCGTTGTACTACCTGCGGTTGGAAATCGACATCATCCGGGGCGCGGCGGACTTCAATGAAGCCGTCGGACGGATTTGTTTTCCACAGAGCGGGGCGCAGAGCGCGGCGGGGAGATGAGGCGACGTGCGCCGCCCGGGATCATTCCGCGCATTGCCGCGAGCGCCGACTACAAGGGTCAGGGGCTGATCCCGTTGGCGCTGGCGCGCTCGCATGAATTTCGACCCTTGTGAATAAAATCGCGATAAAATCTGTATGCTTATTCCGTTGAATCAGGTAGTGGGCATTTTTCGCTCCCGTCTCGGCTTTCGCACGCCTGAGGGCCGTGGTCGGCATCAAATCAGCCGCGTTTGGCGACAGAAATCCAGTAACTTGAGTCAACGGGATATCTGGGATGAATTGCGGGAAAAAGAGTTGCCCAAGCGCGTCTTCGCTTCCCTGAACGGCGTCACCGTTTAGTTGGAAGCGGGACTACCCAAGATGGCCGCAAATCACGAAGCGATGCGCAGTTTGATTGCGCGGCCCTGGATTATTAGTCTTAACTTAGATGTTACTCAGAATTAGCACCGCGAAAAAAAATGCCATGGGTCACTCCATACCGCCTGCACGTTTCGCTTGCCATCAACCAATTAAGCCCCATCAAGGGATTCATCGCTGGGGCGACTTCGGCGGCAGGCTTTACGTTTCTGTCCTTGGCGTCGGCCAATCCATCAAAAAACGCCTTTGTCTCCCATAACTAAGTTTCTTCTATCTGCTGTCTGACTCTCGTAGTCGATCTCGCTTCCCTCACTCATGAACTTTAGAAAATCAGTCTTGTTCCTACTTTTGTTCGCTACCGTTCTTGTCACGGTCCAAGCCGAGGAGCACACTATTCGCACTGGTGCGGGCCAGGCCACGGTGTATGTTGTCGCTGAAGATGAGTTGCACAACCTCTCACGCGACCGTGCCGAGGCGGTGATCGGTGCAACCTCGCGGATTCGGGCGCAGGTGATCGGCGACACCGATATCCGAGAACTGGTGTTGTATCCCAAGGGCAAGGCACGGACCGAATCAAACCGCCGCGTGCTTACGCGCGAGGTGCTTGTGCGGTTGGCCGCTGGGACGGATGTAGCCCGGCTGGCAAGAGAGGTCGGCGCAGATGCAGGGCTGGAGATTCCCTACGCGCCGCGTCATTACATCCTTCGCGTCACCCAGCCGGGCGCTGCATTAAAAGTGGCCGCAGCATTGGCTACCATGGCCGGTGTCGAGCATGTCGAACCGGTTCTGAAGCGGAAGCTGGCTAAACGGTCCGTCCCAAACGACCCGCTCTTCAACCAGCAATGGACCCTTCGTAACACCGGCCAGAACGGTGCGACTGCGGGTGCAGACATTAACGTGGTCGGCGTGTGGGCGACGTACAAGGGCACTGGCATCACCGTCGGCGTAATCGACGACGGACTACAATACTCCCACCCAGACTTGGCTGCCAACGCGAACACTGCGATAGACTACGACTTCCGCGATAGTGACGATGACCCGAAACCCGAGGGCGGCTCCGGCAAAAATGCGAAGGACGAGCCCAACGCCGACTCTCACGGCACCGCCACCGCCGGCGTCATCGCCGCGCGCGGGAATAACAGTATTGGCGCGGTGGGCGTGGCCTACGAGGCAACGCTCGTAGGCCTGCGGCTTATCGGCGGTACGGCTGGCGACACGCAGGAAGGCGCAGCGCTCTCGCATAGAAACTCCGACATCCACATTTACAATAACAGTTGGGGCCCTAACGATGACGGCACCGTGAAGGGCGGGGCCGGCACGCTCGCACTGGCCGCCTTAAAAAACGGTGTGACCTCTGGACGGGGTGGCCGAGGCGGCATCTACGTCTGGGCGGCCGGCAACGGTGGCGCGAAGTTGGACAACGCTGGCTATGACTCCTATAACGGCTCCATTTACACCATCTCCGTCGCCGCGCTAAACGACCTCGGCCAGCGCGCCGACTACAGTGAACGCGGTGCCTGTCTCGTTGTGACCGCCCCCTCTGGCAATGACGCCACGCGCTCCCAAGGCACCACCACCACTGACTTGGTCGGCGATTTTGGCTATAATCGTACCGACGTGACCGCCGGCCCGGTCGGTCCTGACGATCTCGCTGACCGCGACTATACGCAGAACTACAACGGCACTTCCTCGGCTGCGCCGGTGGTTTCCGGCGTCGTCGCCCTGATGCTCCAAGCTAATCCCAATCTCGGCTGGCGCGACGTGCAGGAAGTGCTGATTCGTTCAGCCACGCAGACTGATCCGCAGAATGCCGAATGGCGCACAAACAAGGCTGGTTTCAAGTTCAACCCCAACTTTGGTGCCGGCCGCGTCAACGCCGGGGCCGCCGTCACACTCGCCACCACTTGGGTCAATCTCCCAACGATGACTTCCACTTCCTCCGAGCAAACGAACCTGAATGTGGCCATCCCTGACAATAACAGCGCAGGCATAACCCAGTCTTTCGACCTAGGCACCTCAAACCTGCGCGTCGAGCAGACCGTCGTATCGGTGGACATCACGCACGCGCAACGCGGCGACCTCGTCATCAACCTCGTCTCGCCCTCCGGCACCATCAGCCCTCTCGCCGAGCTGCACGGCGATACCAGTGCGGACTACACCGCCATGACTTTCCGCTCCACCTTCAACTGGGGCGAGGATTCCAGGGGCACCTGGCAGGTGCAAGTTTCCGACCGCCGCGCAGGCAACGCAGGCACGCTCACCCGCGCCAAACTCGAAGTCTTTGGAAGTGTGCGGGCCACCGAGCCTGCAGCGATCGCGACCTTTACTCCGCAGCCGGTGGCCTCGGGTGGAGAGGTGACGTTGACGGGTACGTTCCCGACGGGAAGCGTGCCGGTGATCACGTTGGAGAATGGCGGCACGACGGTGGCGACGCTGACGGCGGGGTCGAACAACGGCAGCCAGATCAAGGCGACAGTGCCGACC
>SYGN01000114.1 GCA_005799525.1 Opitutaceae bacterium
CCCTCCCATCCAACCAAGCCGAAGCAAGCTTCGGGGTATCGGACCCAAAGCGAATGAACCTGACGGTCACCCGGGAGAATCCCATCGACCGCACCGACCCCAACCATGCCGGCATCACCGCCGACGAACTGGTTGCGACCAGCGAGAGAATCGCCCTGCGGCGGATCCGTTACACGCACCCCGCCACCGGCGTGGAGCATGAGTTCCTGACCAGCGAGTTTACGCTGCCGACCGGCTTGATCGCGTTTCTCTACCTGCGCCGCTCGGATCTGGAAAAAGCGTTCGACGAACTCAAAAACAAACTCGGGGCCCAACGCGCTTGGGGCAACTCCACCGTCGCCCAACAAATGCAGGCGCACCTCCTCTGCCTCGCGCACAATTTGATCCAACTCATCAAACGCCACCTGGCCGCAGCGCACAGGTCACCAACGTCGCCGAAGAAAAACGCCGCGCCGGCCGACTCGCCGCCCAACAGCGCTTGGCCAAAGCCCGCGGCGCCGTGCGGCCCGCCCTCGTCCAAATCCACCAGCGCCTCACACAGACGAGTTTGAAATTATTCCGCTGGCTGCGCTGCCACTTCTTCAGCGAGCTTCACCTCGTCGAGCTGGTGGCCGCCCTGCGCTGTTCCTGCGCCTTTCGTTAAGCGGAATCGTAGACTCCCATCTGCCGACACTTGTCGACGGCTCAAGGCGTCCCCTCATCGGGGGGCTGGCGGACGTGAACGTAGTCCCTCTTGCTTCTTCGCTTCGGCCTCGAGTCTCGCGTCGGTGGCATGGGGATTGGGCGGCATCAGCGTAGCGGGGATGGGGGGACGGCGGTAGGTCCCGCTTTCGCCGGGCCCGAAATGCGTGTCGAGGTATTTGACGATCGTTTTCTGCACGGCGGGATCGAGCTTCCAGAGGTCGCCGCTGGTTTGCATCCATTCGAGCGTCGAGGTCCAGTTCGCCTCGGTGGCGCGCTGGCGCAAAATGGTCTGCGGAGAGTGGCAGGCGATGCAGTGATTGCGCACAATTTCCCAATCCACTCCCATTTTCATGCCGGTCGTCGGATCGAGCGGCACCTTTTCGTTCGCTGCGAAAGCGAGGCCGGTCAGAAAGGTAACGGTAATGAGGCAAAGGAAGCGCATGGTCAGACAGCCTGGATGGCGATGCGATGGCAGGAGTTGTTCAAGTAACCTTCCGGATTCCAACCCGGCAGGATCATAGGTTGGGAGCGGCCTTGGCCATCGACCGCACGCGCCCAGATTTCGTAGTAACCCTTCTTGCGAAGAGCAACCGTGGTGCGCCACTGCTGCCAGGCGTAGCGATTCGCGGGCTTGTCGAGTTCCGCCTTGCGCCAGGTGATGCCGAAATCGAACGACACCTCCGCAGAAGCCACGGCGCCTTCACCCACCCACGCATGTCCGCGCACGGTGAGTGGCTCTGCCCAAGGGTGACTGGAGCCGGATTTCGGAAAGGTCACGAGCGACTTCACCGGCATGGCTTCGATGACAACCATGTCTTCAGCCGGCACCTTGGTGCCGGGGGCCACGGGATGACGCGGCATCGATGGGAGAGCCCGGCCATCTTTTCACCATCGTGCTCGCGATCGCGGACCACGATTTTCTGCACCCACTTGCCGCAAGTGGACGCAGCCCAACCGCCGAACATGAGGCGGAGTGGATGGCCGTGTTGCAACGGCAGTGCTTCGCCGTTCATGGCAAAGACCAGCAGCGACTTATCCTCCAGCGCCTTTTTCATCGGCACGCCGCGCGAGATAGCCGATTTTTTCGGATCGCCAGACAGATGCACGTCCGCGCCGTAGTAGCCCAAGTAAACGGCATTCTTTTTCACGCCGCAGGTCCGCAAAACATCGGCGAGCCGCACGCCAGTTCACTGCGGACAACCCACACCGCCGGTCGTCCACTGGTTCCCAGAGGCGGGCGGATTGAACTCGCTGCGTCCGTTGCCGGCGCACTCGAGCACCAGTTGCAGGCTGTGCGGCTGAAATTTTTCCTTCAGCTCCTCGAGCGAAAATGTCGTCGGCTGCGCGCAGCTCTCCCCGGCAATCTCCAGCGTCCATTTGTCGGGATTGAGCATCTCGGGCGCGGCTGCGAGACCATTGTTGCGGATGAAGAGATGCTTCGCCGTCGTGATGGCATCGTCGAGCAAGTGCGCGGGCGTTTCCGCCACCAGCGGACGGTCGTTCATCACATTGAGACCTTCTTTGCCGACGATTTGAAATGGCTCGGTGGATTGCGCCAGCGCGGCCGGGATGAAACCCGAGGGAAGCTTGTCGCCGCAGACGATTTTCGCGTCCACGGCGACGGACATGGAGACAAGCCCTAGCCGACCGAGAAAGCCGCGCCGGCTGACGGTATCTGCGCGGCGACCCCAGACCAGTTCATCCGCCGCCGAGCATCTTCGAAGTAGAGTTGGTGGAGGCCGGCCGGCCGATTGGATTTTTTGGGCTTGGAGTTCATAAATTGACTTTCGTTAGGGCCACGCACGGGCGATTTGCAGTCGAGGATTCGCGGTTCATCGCGGCGGGTGGGCTTTGATCTTCACGGGTTGTATTTCTATCGGAACAGCAGGCGCGCGGAGAAGGCCACCGAAACGGCAACGAGGAACATGGTCGCCACAAGCGACCAAACAACTACCCGTCAACCCGGTTGCCTGTGTCCACTCATTCGAGGCACCCTCACACCGAGAACACTCGTCGACCTCCTGCAACGCGACGACATCGGGCTTCAGTTTGGCCAACAAGACCGCGATGCGCCGGAGATTGAGCGGGGGGGTTGCGTTGGGTCGGGACGTGAACCGTTGGATCGGCGTCAAGCCACGGCCGCGAGCGATATTAAAAGCGACGAGGTGCAGTCGCGACCTAGCTCGATCGTGAACCTGAAACGCACCTGTCATTGAGCAACGTATATGAGGGAAGAAGGGATTGACACTCACGACGCGGCTTGTGACCTTTCGCGCTCCTCATTTTACGGCGGTCATAGCTCAGTTGGTTAGAGCACAGGATTGTGAATCCTGGGGTCGCGGGTTCGAGTCCCGTTGGCCGCCCCATCTTTTCCGTAGGCCCGGTTCAGCATTCGCCGACAGGGCTTTTCCTGATTAATATGTACTTACGAATGTTAGAACAGCGGAGAGAAGGCGGATTCAGGGCGGGCGATGGCCGGATTCCGGCGTGAGACCAAAAGTTGTGAGACCACTTTTGAGACCACGGGGTCTTGACTTTCCTTATTGTGATTCAAAAACGCGGGGATGACCTCCGCTTGGACTTTGCTCCAAAAACACCCCCACTGCCTCGTCTCCGCGCCTTCACGTGGACACCATTTTATGTCGCCATTTCGACGCGAGGCGGCGACCAGCCCCGAGAAATAATCTCCACCACTTCCTGCGAAACTGCGGACGACGACGCAACAATCCTCGATCGATCAACGGTCCTCCGTAGCGATCAATCGCCCGCACCGGCCACTCTGGCCCTCCCGCGCACTCGCCGTAACCGCAACCTTATGCTTTCAGATTCGCACAGAAACGAGCCAGCCGAGCGACCCCCTTCTGGATAATCTCATCGCTAGTCGCATAACTCAGGCGCAGATAGCCTTCGGCACCAAACGCGCTGCCGGGCACGGCGGCGACTTTCTCGGTATCGAGCAGCCGATTACAGAAATCGAGGTCCGTAAGACCGAACCTGGAAATATTGGGGAAGAGGTAAAACGCACCCTCGGCCAACAGACACGAGACCCCAGGTATTTTGTTGAGCTCCCCATGAAGGAGTCTGCGGCGGCGATCAAAAGCAACGAGCATCGCGGACAAAGCAGCCTGCGTTTTCGCTTTTTCTGTAAGGGCGGCGAGCGCACCAAATTGCGCAAACGTCGTGACATTGGAGGACATTTGGCTCTGCAACTCGGACATGGCCTTGGCAATCGGGGCGGGTGCAAGCGTCGTGCCAATCCGCCAACCGGTCATCGCGTAGGTTTTTGAAAAACCGGCGACAGTGATCGTGCGCGCCTCAACGTCCTTGCTGAACGTCGCAATGCACGTCGGCCTCGCTCCGTCATAGACGAGATGCTCATACATTTCGTCCGAAAGAATGTAGAGGTTGTGTTTCATCGCGACTGCCACGATCGCGTCAAGTTCTTGGCGTGAGTAGACGGCGCCGGTCGGATTCGACGGGGAATTGAGGATGAGGAGCTTGGTGCGCGGAGTGATGGCAGCCTCGACCATCGCGGGCGTGAGGCGGAAACCGGTCTTGTCATCGGCGAGCACAAACTTCGGCGTGGCCCCGGCGAGCTTCACCATCTCGGGATAGCTGACCCAGAATGGCGCGGGAATAATCACCTCATCGCCCGGCGAACAGGTCGCGAGCACCCCGAGATAGCAGCTGTATTTGCCGCCTGGTGACACAATCACCTGGGAGGGCGCGGCCTTCAGTCCGTATTCTGCCAAATAACGGTCGGCGATCGCTTGGCGAAGTGGCTCAATTCCGGGGGTCGGCGCGTATCTCGTTTTGCCGCCCTTGAGCGCGGCAATGCAGGCCTCCTTGATGTGTTCGGGCGTATCGAAGTCGGGCTCGCCAGCGGCGAAACTGCAGACGTCTTCACCGGCGGCTTGCAGTGCTTTCGCCTTCGCATCGACGGCCAGCGTCGGCGATGGCGATACGTTACGGGCCCAAGTGGAGAGTTGCGCGGGGGGAATGCTCATAGACAAACGTCAAAACGAAAGAGTTGCGTTCAGGGAAAAGCAAGCCCCGGTGACGCTCGCCCCTGTTCGAACACAAAAAAGCGGCAGTCAAATGACTGCCGCCAAATGGAACCGGCGCACGAGCACCGGCTAATTCTATTATTTGGCCGACTTCGCCGCCTTGGCTGATTTCAACGGCAGGCTCTCGAGCGCGTAGCGCAGCAACTCGCCCACACTTGCATCCTTTTGACGCGAGAAGCGCTTGAGCGCCGCGCGTTGCGCGGACGTCACCCGGACGGAAATTTGTTTGTGCGGATCGCGAACGGGAGCACAACGCTCGAAATCGAACGTGTCGAGGGCCAGTCGCACAACTTGGCTCGCAGTTGTGAACGCATGCCCACGGCGGCAGGTCTCAATCCTCGAGATGAGCGAAACCGGCAGGTCAAAGGTAAGCGGGGCGGAAGATTTGGGTGTTTTTTTTGACATGATGTGACGGCGTTGTTGAAGCCGGAATCTTTTTAATGAGTAACGTGCGGGCGCGTTCCGCAACCCGAAAGTTTATTCGGCAAGATGAATCCTCACACCGCGACTTACCGTGGGACGACCACGGACCCGCCGGTCACTCGACGCCGACGCAGCCGAGGACGAGTTGGTAAGCCTCCGCCGGAGTTGTCACGAGACGCCACGACTTCGCGAGAATATCGGCCTCGATCTCGCGAGTGTGACGGATGAGCACGGTGTCCACCTGGCAGGCCCCCCCCCCTAAAACGTCCACGTCGGCATCACCCACGAAGAGCGCGTTCGGCGCCATGACGCCGACTCGTTGGAGGATCTCGCGCAGGCCCTCTGCATCCGGCTTATGGGTCGGCAAATCGTCGCCGCAGACGACTGTATTAAAATACCCGGTCAGACCGTGGTGTTTGAGGAGCCAGTCCGTCGTTTCCCGATCGCGGCCGGTCCAGATGGCGAGGGCGACGTCCCGGTTGCGGAGTGTTTCGAGCACCCCATTCACCCCGGCAAACGGGAGAATCATGTGATGGTTTTCGTGGTGAAACCGTTCCATCCGCATCAAGGCCGCGGGCGTATCCCGCGGATCATTGAGCAAACCCGGCATGAATCGCTCCGGCGGGCCGCCCAGACGGGCGAAGATTTCCATGGTCGGACGGAGCGGTCCAAAGGGCTCGATCGCGTAGGTAATCGCCTGGAGTACGAGCGGAAGGCTGTCTACCAGCGTACCGTCGAGGTCGAATACGACGGCATAGGTCGGAGCGGTGCGGCTCATGGGGAAATTTTAAGAATGCGCTCGGCGGCCGGTCGACTGATGTCGTCCATCAGGCTCGCCGGTGCGAACGTCACGGACGGTAACGCGAGATTGAGCGCGGCCGACGTCACCACCAGACGGGTCTTATCCCGGGTGCTTTCGTCACGCACTTCAAACGATTTGGGAATCCACTGCTCACCGACCTTCTTCAAATCGAGCAATGACAGCGTTTTCGTCACTCGTCCGTCCTTGCCGATGGTCTCGATCTGGGTGGGAGCGTTATACTGGGTATCGAGGTAGGCTCGCACGGCGCCGACCTCGGGATTTTTCGCTGCAAATGTCGCCGGCGGCCGAAAAATGAATATGTGCGCGGGCCGACCGCGCATGCGGGCAATTTTCTCCAACGTGACGCCGGGCCAATAGAGGAAGGGCATCTGCAAATCGAACGCGGTGAGGTTCACCCCCGGCACCACGGGCTCAAACAGTTTGGCGACGTCCAATTCCGCGACCCGTTGATCGACGAGCCGCCACACGACGGCCCGACCGCCATTTTGGACGAGCAGCCGCTGTTCGAGTGCGTCGCTGCCCTTCAGCGCAACGCGGGTGATACTCCCGTCGGTGTTCCGGCTGCCCCACATCTTGCCTTGGAAGGATTTTTCCTCGCCGCGACGAGGCAAGGACCGCAACTCGAAATCAAGAAAGTAGTCTCCGGCAATGCCGGTCTGGCGAAACTGCACTAAGATGCGCGCGATCTCCGTCGCGTCGGGCAACCCAACCTGCGCCAACTCGGGTGGGGCATTGCTCGGCCCCGCAGCGAAAACCGACGCTGACAGGGACCCTAAAATGAAAAACGCCCGCCAAGTGATGGCGGGCGAAAATCTGTCATGCTTCGCCATGCGCGCCTCAGGGCTTCTTGGGCGCTTCGGGAGCGGGGACGTTGGCGGCTGCCGGTACTGCGGTGGTCGGAACCGTCAGAGGAACCGTCGTGGCGACAGGCACCGGCGCGGCGGCAGGGGCGGCGATCCTCGGCAACATATTGCCATCGGATGCAGCGGCATGTTTGTTCTCGTAGATGCGCCCAAGATAAAGCGCAAACGCCAAGACGAAGAACAGCACGGCGGCGTAGATTGTCGATTTGCTCAACACGTTACCCGTTTCGGCACCGAAGGCCGCTTCGGCGGCACCGCCGCCGAGAGCCGCGCCCATCCCGCCGTCTTTGGACTTCTGTGCCAAGACGACGAGCACGATAAATAGCGAAACAAGGATGAGGACGAAGGTAAGAATTCCGAGGACGATGCTCATGTGAAAGGTTGAAATGAGCAGACGCGGGCGTGGGTTGTCAATGGCACTCTCAGGACGTTTTTGTCCACGGGCTCAGGCCTCCACGCCAAGCTTCTCGAGGAGTCGCTGCAAGTCTTCGTTCCCCCGATATTCGATAACGATGCGTCCCTTTTTCGGCGAATGCAGCAGCGCCACCCGTGCACCAAGGTGCGACGTCAGCTTCTTTTCGATGCCAGCAACGGTCGCAGCATCCTTCGGCGTCAAGCCGCGCTTCGCAGGTTTCGTGGACGGACTTCCGTCGGAAGCTTTGGCTGATTGCGCGAGTTTTTCCGTGCTGCGGACGCTCAAGCCTTCCTCGATGACACGACGGGCGATGAGGGCGCGGCGCGCGGAATCCTCGACGCCCAGCAACACCTTCGCATGCCCGACACTGAGCAGGTTCTTGGCGACAAAGCCCTGCAATTCCCCTTCGAGGGAAAGCAGCCGGAGCGAATTCGCCACGCTGGCGCGCCCCTTGCCCACCCGCTCGGCGGCGGTTTCCTGTGTGAGGTCAAAATCGCGAATCAGGCTGGCGTAGCCGTGCGCCTCTTCAATCGCGTTGAGGCCTTCCCGCTGTAAATTTTCGATCAGTCCGAGAGCCGCGGACGAGGCGTTGCTCGCCTGCACGATTCGCGCGGGGATGGTTTTGATCTTGAGCTGCTGGAAGGCGCGCCAACGACGCTCGCCGGCGATCAATTGAAACTTTTCGCCGTGCTTGCGAACCACGATCGGCTGCAGCAGTCCCTCGGAGCGAATGCTCTCGGCCAGTTCACCAAGCTGTTCCGCAGGAATGTCACGGCGAGCCTGATACGGACTCGGTTCGATCAGGTGCACGGCGATCTCCAAATAGCCCGGTGCCACCGTCGCGGGGGCGGACGGCGGGGTTGCGGGTGACGGCGGAGCGATGAGGGCGGTGGGCTTGCCGGCGGCGATGAGGCCGCCCAAGCCGCGACCGAGGCGAGATTTGGGTGCTGCGGACATGAATTATTTGGCGGTGGGGATGATTAACGTCTGGCCGACCTTGATGAGCGAGGGATCGGAAATCTTATTGGCGCTGACAATATCTTGCTGATTTGCGCCAGTTTTCTTGGCGATGAGGGCGAGGGTGTCACCCTTTTGCACGAGGTAACTGCCACCGTCTTTCAACGACGCGTCAGCAGGCGTGGCCGGCACCGGGATCGACCGCCCCGCCTGAGATTTCGCCAAAGATTCGAGTGCGGCATTGGTCTGTTTGCCGAGTTTCTCGAGCTGGGTACGCACAATCAGGAGGGTCTCGTCCTGCGAAGTGGTCACCGCGGATTTAACCATGCGAGTGAGGTCGGCGACGGCCTCGTTCAATTGCGCCAGCGTCGCAGAGGCGCGAACGCCCTCTTTGGATTTGCGGCGGAGAGCCGAATTTTCCAACTCGAGCTGCTCTACCCGCAACGAGAGGTCGCCGACCCGTTGCACCAAGAGCCGCACATCTTCGCGCAAATTGGCCACCTCCACTTGGGCAGCCGCGTTTTGCGCACAAGCGGTCACGGCGAACGCAGCGCCGAAAAGCAAACGGGACAACATGACAGCGCAGCTTGGAGAAACGTTTTCCAAAAACAAGTGAAGAGAGCTGCCCCCGAAAGCCGACGAACCGATGCTGCCGGATTGACCACCGCGGTGGTCGCGATTGTCATCACACGATTATGATGCCTTGGCGGTTAGCGTGGAATGGTCTGCTTGCGCTGGTGGCGGTGAACAGCCTCGCGCTTTCGCTCCGCGCCGAAGTCCCGCGCGCGTTGGCCGCGGCACTGGAAAACCTGCGCGAGCAGCGCAGTTACTCGTGGGAAATCATTAACGCCGACCCCGGCCCCGTCGCGCAGAGCACCGAGACCCGCCGCGGGCGCGTGACGACGGTCCAACAAAATCTAGCGTCCCACGTCATCGCCAGTCTCGCCAGCAATGGCGACATGCTCCTCAAGCGCGATTGGCCTGACGGCGGGCAACTCGACACTTTAGTGACCGCCGACGGCCAAATCGTTACGGGCACGCCTGAGGGATGGCTGACCAATCAAGAGGTATTGACGGCCATGGCTGACGAGCGGGTGAACACCAACACGCCTTCCACGCGTTACCAATGGCTGCGCCGCGCCGATCGACCGGACACCCGGCGCCCCGCGGAAGAACTCGCGGCCGCGGTGAGAGCCGCCGGCGAATTTGAGGTCTCCGGCGATACCTACGTTGCCCGTATTCGCATTGGCGATAACGCGCGCGAGAGCAGTGGCCTGTCCGCGCTCGCCGTCACGCTTGCCGTCACGGTCCGCGCGGGTGTCGTGCGTGACTATCAACTGACCGTCCAAGGTTCGCGGTCGCTGGCCCGCGCCGGGGTGGAAGTGCCGTTGAGCGACGACCGTTTTGTGATCTTCACTTATCTGCCGGTGCGAAAACTCGATGTGCCCGACGAGGCTTGGGCCAAGGTCAGGCCGACGAAATCCGCGGCGGCGCGATAGCCGCGAATCGCGTCACTTCACGAGCTCGCGCATGGGCCGCGACCCCAACGTTGTTCCCGCTGGAATGGAGCAACCGCGCAAAAATTCCGTCGCCGGGAGCATCCGCCCGCCGGCGCGCTGCAATCGACGAACGCGCAAAACCCCACGACCGGTCGCAATCAGTAGGCCCTCCGCACCGCTACCGATGACTTCACCTGCGGTCCGCGTGCCTCCGGTCGAATCCGCCACGTCTGCGAGACCAAATTTCACCGCTTGGCCGGCGATTTCAACCGTGGACGCCGGCCAGGGAAACAGCCCGTTGATGCGGGCAGCGACCGCACTCGCTGGGGCGGTGAAGTCGAGCGCTCCGTCCTCTTTTTCCAGCTTGCGACAGTGCGTCATCGCACCGTCGTCCTGCGTCGTGAACTCCAGCGTGCCTGCGGCCAAACGGGGCAGCGAGCGCGCCACCAACGGCACGCACGCGATGGCGAGTTTCGCTTCAACGTCCAGCGCCGTATCCAGCGGTGCGATGCTCACCCGCTCGACGTCGGCCACGGGCCCCGCGTCGAGTTTGCGCACGATCCGCATGAGACTGACGCCCGTTTCGCGTTCGCCGCTCGCGATCGCCGACTGGATGGGAGAGGCCCCGCGATATTTCGGCAGTAGCGAGGTATGCAAATTCAACGTACCCAGTCGCGGAGTGCTGATGAACTCCTCGCGCAGGATGTGGCCATACGCCATCACGAGGGCGACATCGGCGCCCAAAGCGGCCAGTTGCGCGCGCACCTCGTCGGTGAGCTTCTCCGGCTGGAAAACCGGCAACCCGCGCGCCAGCGCCCACGTCTTGATTTCGTTCGAAGTGATTTTTTGACCCCGCCCAACGGGACGGTCAGGCTGCGTGAAAACAGCGATGAGGGTGGCGACGCCACTCCCCTCGCCCGCCAGCCACTCGAGCAGTGGCCGCGCGATGGGATCAGACCCCAGGAATACCAGTTTCAACCGGCTCACGTGAGCGTTCGCAGCCACGCGTTCACGGCCGGCGCGAGCGACGACGCAAACGCCGCGTCGGTATCCGGCTTCGCCAGACCGTCGAAGACTCCCCAGTGTTCAACGTGCGTCGTGCTCTGGCCGGGGGCGAGTTTCACCAGCGGACTCAGCGTTTCGAACTCGATCATCTCCCCATTGGTGAAGGTCTCGAACGCGCACCCGAAATCAGGATACACGGCTCCCGCGATCACCGGCGCGGATTTGACGAACGTCGTTCCTTCCAACCAGTAGGCCGACCAGCCGGGATAGTTAGTGATGCCCAATTTCTGCGCGACTTTCGCCTTGGGCACATCGATGCCGACGAAGTCACGGTGCAAATCCCAGAGCGGCAAAGCGAGGTCCGTGTAACTCCACGGCACGAAGGAATACGTCGGCAGCAAATCTCCCGCAGCGTGATCCCCTTTCGGCAGCAAGGGGAGCACCCCGTAGCCACCGGCACGAAACATCGTGAGCGCCCACACCGCCGTCTCGACCGGCCACAGTCCGTGATTCGTCAGTGCATGCGTCACCGTCACGGTGCGCGCCCCCACAATCTCGATTTTCATCGCCTTCTGCATCCCGGTCTTCGGCTCAACAGGCTGCGCCAGCGCGACCCCATTGCGCAGCGGCTTTACCGCCAACGGCTCATCGTCCGGCTGGTAGGTACGAACAATGTCCTCCGGCGAATGCCAGAGGCGATGGCCACCACGGACGGCGAATCCGTGTGCGCGCGGCGCATCCGCCGGGAACTGAACAAAAAGATTCCCAGCCTTACCCTGCCTCGACCGGAATTCGACGACGCGCGGGCCGACGGACGTCGTGACGACGAGTTCCAGGTTCTTCGCGGCGAGTGCGATTGCCTGGCCGCCTTGATAATTAGTCTTCGAGTGTTTCATGCTTGGGTTCAGCTTCCGACCCTTCGCTGGCCTTCCATTTCGGAGTGTGCGCGACATTTCTGGCGCGCTCCTGCGCTTCACGGATCGCCGAGAACGACATCCCGGGGTCATGTTTTTCTTTGCCGACCAAATCGAAATAGATCGGGCAACCCGCGAGATCGAACTCCGCCACCAAACCGGCCTCGAGGTAACGACGATACTGCTCCGTCAGTTTCTCCTCCCGATTGCAAAATAACTTCATCCGGAACGGCCGCGTGCCGGTCTGCGTGACGTAGTAGACGCGGAAGCGTTTGCCGCCGACGGCCGGCGGCGGGGTACGCTCAGAGAGAAAGCCGATCACCTTGTTCAACTTCGCCGTCGAGATTTTCGTATCGAGCATCCGGTTCAGTTTCACCGCCGCATTGAGCATGCGGTCCACTTCGTAACCACTGACCGCCGAGACGTAAATCAAGGGCGAGCCCGGTGTAAAATAGAGTTTTTCGAACAGCGCCTTCTCATACTTCTCACGATAGTCGCGCTCGCTCTTGTAGGGGTGAAAGCCGCCCTGCTTCCTGAAGGCTTCCTTGACCAGATCCCATTTGTTCACGACCACGACGATCGGTTTTTTCTCCTTACTAGCCTCACCCGCGATCGCCTTGTCCTGCTGCGTGACCCCGTCCATCGCGTCCAATACAAGGAAAACCACATCGGTATTCTTGATCGCATCGAGGGAGCGCAGGCGGGAAAAATATTCGACCGGCGACGCCAGCTTCGTGGCCGCCTTGATCCCGGCCGTATCGATCAGGCGAAACGGATATTTTTTCCCGTCGCGGCCGGTGAACTCAAATCCTAGCTCAACCGAGTCGCGCGTCGTGCCGGGCACCGGACTGACAATCAGCCGGTCGCTCTGGAGTAGATTATTGCTGAGCGAGGATTTTCCGACATTCGGACGGCCGATAAAGCACACGGTCAGTGCCTTCGCCGGATCACGCACACCCTCACCTTCGGTTTCAATGGGCCCAAGACCATCGATGATCGCATCGCGCAATTCACCCTCGCCGCGCCCGTGCTCAGCGGAGACGCGGAGCGGTTCGCCCAGGCCCAGCCGGTAGGCTTCGGAGAGCTGAATCTTGTCGTCGTCGAAGTCGGCCTTGTTGATGACGAGTCGGACTTTTTTCTTACTCTTGCGCAGCATCGCGGCGATCTTCTCGTCCAGCGAAGAGAGGCCCGAGAGTCCGTCGATCACGAAGAGGATGAGCGCAGCCGTCGCGATTGCGAAATCTACCTGCAGTTCCGAGGCGACGGTCAGCGCTGCCGGGGTGTCGATGCCCTTGTAGCCGATGCCCCCCGTGTCGAGCAGCGTGTAATCGCCATCACGAATTTCGGCCGAGATGACATCGCGCGTCACTCCCGGTTGGTCGTGAACGATGGAAATGCGTCGTTTGGCGAGCCGGTTAAAGAGGCGGCTCTTGCCGACATTAGGTCGGCCGACGATGGCGACAGTGCGTGACATAGGATGCGAGAGTAGTGAGTAGCGGGTAGCGGGTAGCGAGTAGGAAAACGGGCGAAGGCGGCAGTTGCACGTCGGCGAGCACCGTATGTTCGCGACCCGCCGTCCCCCGACGGTTGCCGCGCTACTTCTTGATCGATTGTACGAACCGCTCGGCGCGGTCGCACGCTTCGATGATTTGGTCGTAGGCGGTCGCGAAACACGCACGAACATGGCCAATGCCGTTTTCGCCAAAAGCGCTACCGGGAACGACGGCAACCTTTTGCGTCGTGAGCAGGCCAGTCGCGAATTCCTTCTCCGTCAGGCCGGTCGACGTGACGCTCGGGAACGCATAGAACGACCCACGCGGTGAATGGCAGGTGAGGCCGATTTCATTGAAGCGCCGTACGATCAGGTCGCGGCGACGGTGGTATTGTTCACGCATTTTGAGCACGCTGTCCCAGCCGTGCTTGAGCGCCTCGAGCGCCGCTTCCTGCGCAATGATCGAGGCACAGAGCATCGTGTATTGGTGCACTTTCATCATCGAATCGATCAGGGCTGCTGGGCCGCACGCGTAACCAATCCGCCAACCCGTCATCGCAAAGGCCTTCGAAAAACCATGCAGAAAAATCGTGCGTTCAGCCATACCGGGAAGGCTCGCGATGCTCGTGTGCGTTCCCTCAAACGTGAGCTCGGAGTAAATCTCATCACTCATCACCAGTAAGTCCTTCTCGCGGCAAAACGCGGCGATTTGCTCGAGTTGGGTGCGATCACAGGTGCCACCCGTGGGGTTGCACGGGAGATTTAGCATGAGAATCTTCGCACCCGGCTGCCATGCCGCGCGCAGGGCCTCGGCGGTGAGCGCGAAATTGTCCTTCGCGTAGGTCGGCACCGCGATCGCCTGCCCGTGCACGAGCGTGACGCTCGGGGAGTAGGACACGTAGCACGGCTGGTGAAACATCACTTTGTCACCGGGATTGCAGAACGCGCGCAGCGCCAAATCGAGTGCCTCGCTGACGCCCACCGTCACGATGATCTGATCATCGGGTCGATAACTGACGGAAAAGTGCTCCTCCACGTAGGTCGCGATCGCGCGTCGCAGTTCGATCATGCCGAGATTCGACGTGTAGTAAGTCTTGCCGCGCTCGAGCGCGAAAATGGCGGATTCCCGGATGTGCCACGGCGTGACGAAGTCGGGCTCACCCACCCCAAGCGAGATGACGTCCTGGCCCTTCATCTTGGCGACAAGTTCGAAGAAATCACGGATACCGCTCCTCGGCAGCGAGGCGACGTGGCCAGCCACCCAGCGTTTTGGGTCGTTGCAAGTGCTCATCGTGGTTGGGCGCGTTTAGGGCGCGACGTTGAGCCGTGAGCTTTGGGCTTCGCCACCATCGAGCAGGAAGCCCTGCTCCTTGTAGCAACGCAGCATGAAATGAGTGGAAGTCCCCTGCACGCCCTCGATCGTTGAGAGTTTTTCGGACACAAACGAAGCTACTTTTTGGAGCGACTGGCCTTTCACAAAAACGAGCAAATCGTAGCCGCCGGACATCAGATAGCAGGACTCCACCTCGTCGAACCGCGCAATGCGCTCGGCAAACCGGTTGAAGCCACCCCCGCGCTCCGGCGTGACCTTAACCTCGATCACTGCGCGCACGGCGCTGGCAGCGGCGGCCTCATGAGAAAGATCGAGCACTGGACGCCAGCCGAGGAAGATTTGGTCCTTCTTCAACTGTTCCAGATGCTGATTAACTTCGGCTTCCGTCAACCCCGCGACCGTCGCCATTTGGCCGGTCGTGAGGCTGATGCCTTCGATCAAGAGCTTGAGAACAGGGTTCATAGCGTCTGCGGTTATCCCCGACGCAGGT
The DNA here is from genome assembly GCA_005799525.1 of Opitutaceae bacterium. Classification (GTDB taxonomy): domain Bacteria; phylum Verrucomicrobiota; class Verrucomicrobiia; order Opitutales; family Opitutaceae; genus GAS368. The sequence goes on from SYGN01000114.1 coordinate 14,966, forward strand.
GCGTTTGACGAGGACGAAAATAAACCAGCCGTCTCCGCGATTCGCTTCGGCGGGGCTTTATCCGACGAACCCGAGGCTGCTCCGTGCGCGCGAGGTTGCTTCGCGCTGGGAATTCCTGCAACGCTGGACATTTATGTTTGAATCTCTCACGGAAAAACTCGGCAGCGCCCTACGCAATCTCCGCGGCGTCGGCAAACTCACGGAAGAAAATATGGCGGAGGCGCTCAAAGAAGTGCGCACCGCTCTGCTGTCCGCCGACGTGCATTTCAAAGTCGCGCGTGAATTCGTCGAACGCGTCCAAACGCAGTGCGTCGGCCGAGAGGTCCTCAAGGGCGTCGCCCCGGGCCAACAAATCGTCAAAATCATCCACGACGAGTTGGTCAAACTCCTCGGCGAAGGCTCGACGTCACTCTCCGGCACCCGCCCGCTCAAGATCCTCATGGTCGGCCTCCATGGTTCCGGCAAGACCACCTCGTCCGCCAAGCTCGGAAAACTCCTCAAAAAACGCGGCTACCGCCCTCTTGTCGTCGGCTGCGACATCTATCGGCCGGCCGCCATCGACCAGCTCGAAATCCTCGCCCAGCAGGAAGAGCTCGGCTTTTACTCCGACCGCACTTCGAAGGACGTCCCTGCCATCGGTGTGGCCGCGTTGGCTGCGGCGCAGACCGCGACGGCTGACTGCATTATCTTCGACACCGCCGGTCGGCTCCAGATCGATCACGAACTGATCGAAGAAGTGAAGCGCCTCCACGCCCGCGTGCAGCCCGACGAGGTCCTCCTCGTCGTCGACGGCGCACTCGGCCAGGAAGCCGTCAATGTCGCCAAAGCGTTTCACGACGCCCTCTCCCTAACCGGCCTCATTCTCACCAAAATGGACGGCGACGCCCGCGGTGGCGCCGCGCTCTCCATCAAGTCGATCGCCAACGTCCCGATTAAATTTATCGGCACCGGCGAAAAAACCGCTGACTTCGATACGTTTTACCCCGATCGTCTCGCCTCCCGTATTTTGGGTATGGGCGACGTCGTGTCACTGGTGGAGAAGGCGCAAGAGACCATTGATGCTAAGGCAGCCGAGAAAATGGCGGAGACGCTCAGCAAGGGCGATTTCAACCTCGAGGACTTCCTCGCTCAGATGCAGCAGGTCAAAAAAATGGGCTCGATGCAGAGCATCATGGGCATGATGCCCGGGATGAGCGGTATGCAGCTACCCGAGGGCGCCGATAAACAAATGGCCCGCACTGAGGCCATCATCAAATCGATGACGAAGCAGGAGCGGCGCAAGCCCGAGATCCTGAACGGCAACCGTCGCAAGCGCATCGCCGACGGCTCGGGAGTAAAGATCGTCGAGGTCAACCAGCTCATGAAGCAGTTTCAACAGATGCAGCAGATGATGAAAATGATGAAGGGCGGCGGCAGCGGAATGAAGAAAATGATGCGCCAGATGGAAGCGATGAAGGGCAAAGGCGGCTTCCCTGGGATGTGATCGCGCGGCTACGGTTCGATCTCATCAACGGCGATGGGTTCACCCGCCTACCACTCTCGCGAGCCGCCCGCAACGCGCCCTAACTTTACGCCTGACGCCCCACTGCAAACCTGAGCCTTTGTTCGACGTGTCGCCTCCCATTTACGCCTCTCGGCGTTTTTCGCTCCTCACCGCATTCGCCGTCATGCTCGGCTTGGTCTTGGCCGAGGTGTGCGTGGCCGCATTGATCGACCAAGCCTATTCTCTCGGCACCCTCACCGGCTTCTATGAGTGGGCGGGCGACGACCCCATCATCGAGGCAGCCTTCGTCATCACCGCCAAGCTCCTCGCCTTCGGCCTTGTCACCGCTTTCTTGTTACGCCGCGCCCACGAATCTTGGCGCAGCTTGGGTCACGTCGGATTTTCTCCGCTCATCCTCGCCATCGCGTTTCCTCCCATCATTGCCGGCACGACAATTTTCTTGTCGGAAATCGACAACCTCCTGCGCGCCTACCTGCCCGCCAACCTGTTCGATGGATGGGATTTTGCGCCCGAGTTGGAGCGCCTCATGTCCGCCCCGTGGGTCGGCCCCACCCTCGCCGTCATCATCGCCCCCATCACCGAAGAGGTCATTTTCCGCGGTCTCATTCTCCGAGGTTTTCTTGGGCGCTGGAAACCACGGACCGCCATCATCGCCTCAGCCACACTCTTTGCGCTGATGCACTTCAATCCCGCGCAGACGCCCGTCGCCCTCGGGCTCGGCCTCGTACTCGGCTGGATCTATGTCCGCACCCGTTCGCTCGGTCTCTGTATGCTTGGCCACGCGGTCAATAACTCAGCCAGTTATCCACTCAGTTTCTTCCCTTTCCAGATCAAAGGGTTTAACGCCGACGCCGACCTCGCTTCTCAAGCCGCCATTTTTCATCCGTGGTGGTTCGACGTCACCGGCGTCGGCCTCTTCCTCGGCGGCCTTTGGTTGATTCACCGCTTCGCCCCTGCCGCTGAACCATGGCACGTTTCACCGGTGCTCGTTCCACCGCTGCTGGGTCAATCTCCGTCCGCAAATCGCAATTGTCTCCCGCCCCTCCTCGCCAAGACTCCGCCCTCCATGTCCGCCGAACTCGTCGCCCTCGTTACCTCCCTCGCTCAACGCGCCCGCGCCGCGTCGCTCGTGTTGGCCAACGCCCCGACGCCCGCGAAAAACTCCACCCTCGCGCAGCTCGCCGATCTCATCGAAGCCTCGCACGAGGCCCTCCTCGCCGCTAACGCCCTCGATCTCGCCTCGCCCGAAGCCGCCGCACTCACGCCTGCTTCGCTCGACCGCCTCACGCTCAACCCCGCCCGCCTCGCCCACCTCGCGCAATCCGTCCGCGAAGTCGGCGCGCTCCCCGATCCCGTCGGCACCGTTCTCGACGACACCACGCGTCCCAACGGTCTCCGTATCCGCAAGGTCCGCGTCCCCATCGGCGTCATCGGCATCATCTACGAAGCCCGCCCCAACGTCACCATCGACTGCGCCATCCTCTGCCTGAAATCCGGCAACGCCTCCATTCTTCGCGGCGTCTAAGAGTGATTCCACACCAACCCCGCCCTCGCCGCCCTCATCACCGCCGCGCTCACCACCGCCGGCCTCCCCGCCGACGCCGTCCAACTCATCCCC
>SYGN01000014.1 GCA_005799525.1 Opitutaceae bacterium
AAACCAAGGCGTTCGGCCCACGCGACTTGCACTGCCATCCGCTATTCATCGTTCGCTCCCGTCACCCGTCCCAACCTTCCTTCAGGCTCCTGACTTCACTTCCAGTTACACCCGTCGTTTCAAGGCCGCGCCATTTCTGCTTGCCGTTGACTTTGACGCGGGCGTAGTAAGTCCCGCTCGGTCGGTTGCGGAGGAGGTTCGTGACCTTGGTTCTTTCCCATCCCTTCTTCTCAGTTTTCGCGGTGTTCATGCGCAAAGTGCAGAAAAGAGGTGTAAAAAAGGCAAATAACGAACATAAAGCGCTTTCGTAAGATACAGTTAACGATGCCCTTGCCCGGGTGGTGGAATTGGTAGACACGCAGGTCTCAGAAGCCTGTGCCGTAAGGTGTAGCGGTTCGAGTCCGCTCCCGGGCACCATGCGCACTCAATGAGGTGTGCGGCCGGTCAGAACAACGTACCAAAAGTTATCCCGAGCGAATGCGGCGCCGCTACCGGGGGTGCCGGTGAGCTCGGACCACCGCGCCGCCGGCAATCGTTTCGATGGCCGTGTTGGAACTCGCTTCGGGTGTTGGTCCCCTTGAGATGGCGGAGTTGAGCAGATTAAGGTTACAGTGGATGCGGATGAGCCAGCAATGGTAACCGTTTTTCCAACGAAGGCCCCGAACAAACCGGCCAAGCCGTTGATCTGAATGACTGCGTTGGTCATGCGCGTGAGACAATAGGCCTCCGTGAGTGCCGTCAGACTGGACATGATCACGAACGCCAAGAGGGTCGCGGCGACCAAGACTTCGGCAATGGTCATGCCACGGCACCGTGGCCGACGGCGGAGGAGCGGTCGGTGCACGAGGTCCGGAAAGGCGGAACGATGCGACGGATCAATCATTGGACAGAGGTTTGTCCCAGTTTTCTACGGGGCCTGTCGTTCTAGGATATTGCCTACGCGGTCAGCAGTGCCCCCCGGGGTAGGGCATGCCCGGCACGCATCGTTTCCGGCCGCACGAAAGGGGCAGTCACCCTGCGCGGTTTGCGCTCAAGTGGCGCCGGCGCGCGCTTCGGCTCGACGTTCTTGCGCATCGACGACGACCGTGGTGACGACATCGGAACCGACGTTCGTCGTCGTGCGCACCATGTCGAGGACGCGGTCGACTCCCAGCACAATGCCAATGCCTTCCGGGGGAATCCCAAAGGTCACGAGCAGTCCGGCGATGAGCGGCAGAGAGCCGCCGGGAATACCGGCGACGGCAACCGCGCTCAGCACCGATAGCAGCAAGAGGGTGAGCTGCTGGCTCATCGAGAGATCGATGCCGAAGACTTGGGCGACGAAGAGCACGACGCAGCCCTCGTAGAGCGCGGTGCCACTCATGTTCATTGTGGTGCCGAGCGGCAGCACAAATCCGGCGACGCTGGGGCGCAGGCCGAGCGTTTTTTTCGCACAATCGAGTGCGGCGGGCAGCGTCGCGTTACTCGAGGAGGTGGAGAATGCCGTCACGAGCACCGAGCGGATGTCTTTAAAAAACTGCAGCGGCTTGCGGTCGGTCCAGACGCGGAGCCAGATCGACATCGTGCCGAACAGGTGGAGTAACATGACAACAACGCAGCCGAGGGCGAACACGCCGAGGGCGATGAGAATATCTACGCCGATCTTTACGATGACGCTGTAGATCATGGCCGGCACGGCATACGGCGCGAGGCGCAGGGCGAAGTGGACGATGCCGGTCATGAGTTCGCTCACGAGCTCCAAGGTGTCTTGGAGTTTTTTGCGTTTCTCCTCGATCAGCTGCGTGCCGACGGCACCGACGAGAATGGCGAAGAGAATGAGCGGGAGCACGTCGCCGATGACGTTGTTATTGTGGCCCATCACGGCGCCGAAGAGATTTTTCGGCATGAACATCTCGACGATGGTCATAAAACTCATCGACGGGGAGGCCGCGCCCGACGCGATGTGTTTTTGGGCGGCGCCGCCGAATTCCTGCAACAGGCGGATTTTCGTCTCGGCATCGAGTTGATTGCCGGGCCGGAGCACGTTCATCATGATGAGGCCGAGGCCGACGCCGATCGCCATGTTAAGGAAAAAGAGGGTGAACGTCCGACCGGCCAAAGGCCCGAGCCGGTCAAGTCGACCGAGCTGCACGACGCCCGTGGCGAGCGAGGCGAAGACGAGCGGGATCACCACGAAGAACAGCATGCGCAGGAAAATCTGACCGAAGGGATCGAAGACGTTCGTCGAGACCTTGCGCATGAACGCCAAGAATTCGGGCGAAAATTTTCCGACGGCGAGCGTGGCGACGCCGGCGACGACGCCGACGACCAGACCGATGAGAATGCGATTGGACAGGGGGCGGTTGGTCTCTGCCATAGAGGCGAAACGTGGTCTGGGCGTGCTAGCTTGTCCAATGCGAAGTGAGACTGGGCGTTCTCAAAACTTGTCGAGTGGCCCGAGCATGCGCAGGGTTCGGCCATGCCTCCGCTTGAATTCAGTGCTGTCGTGCTGGCCGCCGGACATTCGACCCGGATGGGCTCCGACAAGGCGCTGCTCGAATTCGCCGGCGTCGCTTTATGGCGACGCCAGCACGCGATACTGCGACAGGCGGGGGCGGCGGAAATTTTTATCTCAGCACGGGAAGAGCAGCTCTGGGCGCAGGGTGAACACGTCGTGCGCGACGCCATGGCGGGCGGCGGGCCGCTCGGCGGATTGGTGGCGGCGTTGGAGCGCGCGGCGCACGGTCACCTCGCCGTGCTCGCAGTGGATCTGCCCAAAATGGAAGCTAAATGGTTTCAGTCGCTGTTGGCCGAGTGTTCGCCGGGCGTCGGTGCGGTGGTGCGGCGCGGGAGTGACGGTGATTTCTTCGAGCCACTCGCCGCAATGTATCCGCGTGAGATTTTGGGTCTCGCGAGGGCGGCGGTGGCGCGCGGGGAATTTTCTCTGCAACGCTTGTTGGCTGCAGCCGAGGCCGAGCAACTCATGCGGGTGCGCGGGTTGCGGGCGGACGAATCCGTGATGCTGGAGAACTGGAACGAGCCTGTCCGGTAAGGTTCGGTCGACCGGATTTTGTGGAGTGGTCCCGGGGATGCCGGTTGTGCTGAGCGCCTTGGCGACGCGCCAAAACCGAAACATCCGCGGCCACGAATAGGGAATTAGGCGTAGCGGTCCTCGGTCCACGGATCGGCCCCGTTCGAGTAGCCGCGTACTTCCCAGAAACCGAGTTTATCTTCGGCGAGAAACGTGATGCCGCTGACGAATTTTGCGCCCTTCCACGCGTAGAGTTTCGGCACAATCACGCGGGCGGGACCGCCGTGTTCACGTGAGACCGGAGCGCCGTCGAAACTCGTCGCGACGAGTACATCGTCGTCGAGGCACGCCGCGAGCGGGAGGTTGGTCGAGTAACCGTCGTAGCTCGTGAAATAGACGAACGTGGCCTCGGGCGGGGGCTGGGCGAGTTCGTAGAGCGCGGTGAAGGCGACGCCGCCCCAGCGGCAGTCGTATTTGCTCCACGTCGTCACGCAGTGAAAATCGCTGACGTCTTCGACTTGCGGCAGGGCGTGAAACGCGGCCCATGAAAGCGTGGTGGGCTTTGCCACCAGTCCGGCGAGCGTAAGGCCCCACGTGTCGTGGGTGATTTCCGGCTGCACGCCCAGATCGAGCACCGGGAAACCGTCGGTGAGTTTCTGGCCGGGCGGCAGGCGGTCGCGGGATGCGACCAAGCGCGCGGTGACGCCGCGGGCTTTTTGCTTCTCGGCCCAGCGTTGCTTCGCAGCGATGTAACGTTCCTTCGACATGAGGCGGACGGTAGCGCGAAGCCTCGCGGCGTAAAGCCGCGCTTACACTTCGGTGAGCGCGGCGGTGACGGCTTCGCGGCGCCGGACGTAGTAGATCGCCATGCCTCCTTGGTAAATGACCGTCGCGAGCGAAACGGCGAAATACGTCATCCGATAGACCAGTTCGATAAACTGGTCGACGCTCCAGCCGATGACTTCGAGCTGCTGTTTCATCTCGGCGGTCACCGTGGCGCGGAGCGGTTCCAGCTGGGGATGGGCCAAGCGCAGCGCGCAGTAGCCGAGCATGCCGAGAATAATGAGGCACTGGCTGTTGACCAGCCACGTCATCCCGCGCGCATCGCTGTGGCGCAGCAGGGTAACGCCGTGCAGTTCGAGCGCGCCCGCCCCGGCGACGAGCACGCCGATGCCCGCGCCAACGGGGTCGCCCATGGAGGCTGCGAGCACGGCGCAGACGGACGCCGCGATGACGACACTCAGCCCGTCGAACCGAGCGAGGCGCAGGACGCGTTGAAAAATTTCTTCGGGAAGAAGCGGAGGGTCTTTCATCATTGCCTTGTGATTCTCGGTGCGGCGAAGAAGTTCACCCTCCGCTCGCGTGACCGCACCGTCAAACAAACCCTTTCCCTTCCGCTTGGAGTTCCCGCCCGAACTGCCGATCACTTCGCGCGTGGAGGAGATCACGGCCGCGATCGAGGCGAACCAAGTGGTGATTCTCGCCGGGGAAACGGGCTCGGGCAAAACCACGCAGATTCCGAAAATGTGCCTCGCCGCCGGCCGCGGTTCGCTCGGGCGCATCGCCTGCACGCAGCCGCGGCGCGTGGCCGCGCTGTCCGTCTCGCGCCGCGTGGCCGAGGAACTCGGCGTGCAATGGGGGCGCGAGGTCGGGTGCAAGATTCGTTTCAACGACGAGACCACGCGTGACACGGTCATCAAGTTTCTCACCGACGGCATGCTGCTCGCCGAGGTGCAGGGCGATCCGCTGCTGCGCGGCTACGACACGATCAT
>SYGN01000115.1 GCA_005799525.1 Opitutaceae bacterium
CGCCGTCGCGGAGCTCGATGGCCTCGTGTTCGCCGGTGGAGGCGCCGGAAGGAACGGCGGCACGGCCGAGGTGGCCGGAGGCAAGTTTGACGTCAACTTCGACCGTGGGATTGCCACGGGAGTCGATAATTTCGCGGGCGGTAATGGCGCTGATGGTGGTATTCATGAGAGAAATGGGAGCGGGCGGACGGGAAATTGAGGCGTTCGGACTGAGCAGGAAGCCGTAGTGAAGCACGCGGCTTGATGAGGGGAAGGCGAAAGTAGGCGATGACGCAGACGGGCCCGGGAGCCGGGGCTGCCGATCGTGGCGAAAGTACCCGCCGTGAGCGCAGCGGGGCGGTGAGAAATTAAGGCGGACTGGTCGTTCCGCTTTGGCGTTGAGGACGTGATGGGGACAACGCGGAACGCGAACTGAAGTCGCCCTACTTCAATTTCGCGCGGAGGTAGGGGGCGGTCGGGCTGCGTTTCATGGTGAGGAGCCCGGCGAGTTCGCCCTGATAGAGGAGTTTGCCGCCGTCGGGGCCGCCCACGGGACCGAGTTCGATAATATAGTCCGCTTCGGCCAGCAGGTCGAGGTGATGTTCGATGACGACGACCGTGTGGCCCTGATCGACGAGCGAGTGCAGGACGCCGATGAGTTTTTCGCAGTCGCTGAGGTGGAGACCGATCGTCGGTTCCTCGAGCAAGTAGAGATTGCGGGGCGAGGTGCCGCGGGAGCGTTCGCGGTAGGTGGCGAGGCCGGCGGCAAGTTCGGTGACGAGTTTGAGGCGCTGGGCTTCCCCGCCGGAGAGGGTGGGTGAGGACTGACCCAGCGTGAGATAACCAAGGCCGCAATCGACCATGAGTCGGCAGACCTGCGAGAGCTGCGAATGGAAATCGAAGAAATGGGCCGCCTCTTCGAACGTGAGTTGGAGGACTTGGCCGATCGTCTTTCCCTTCCAAGTAATATCATTGAGGTCGGGACTGTAGCGCGAGCCACGGCAATCATCACACGGGAGATAGGTGTCAGGCATGAACGCCATCTCCAGCTTAATGCGACCGGCGCCGTCACAGGTCGGACAACGGCCGCCGGCGGTATTGAACGAGAAGCGGCCGGCGGCGTATCCACGAATTTTTGACTCGGGGAGCGCAGCGAAGAATTGGCGGATGAGATCGAAAATACCCAGGTAGGTGGCGGGGGTGGAGCGCGGGGTTTTTCCGATGGGGGATTGATCAACTTCAATGACGGAGCGGAAAGCGCTGGCGCCCGTGAGGGTGGTGAAGGGCGTGGGTGAACCCTCGGTGGAGAAGCCGGTGGCCTTGACGAAGTCGCGGCCGGTGAGTTTGGGGTTCTTCGTTTTGATCGCGTGGGCGACGGCGGGTTGAAGGACGTCGCGGAAGAGCGTGGATTTGCCCGCGCCGCTGGGACCGGCGACCATAATGAGGCGACCGGGAGGCAGGTGGAGATCGAAGTTTTTTAAATTGCGGAACGAGACGCCGGAGAGCGTGAGCGGGGTCGGCGCGGGAGCGGGAGCGGAGACCTTGGATTTGGGCTTGGAGGGGGACCGGGACGGGGCGGAGAGCGGACGGTAGGCGCCGCGGAGGGGGTGCACGATGCCCTTGGCTAGAAAGAGACCGGTGAGGGAATGGGCGCTCGCGCGGATTTCGGCCGGAGTACCGTGAGCGAGGAGCTCGCCGCCATGGATGCCGGCGGCCGGGCCGAGGTCGATGATCCGGTCGGCGCGCGCCATGAGGTCTTCGTCGTGCTCGACGACGAGGAGCGTGTTCCCCTTCGCGCGGAGCGTCTGCAGCGTCTCGATGAGGCGGTCGTTGTCGCGGGCGTGGAGGCCGATGCTCGGTTCGTCGAGTACGTAGAGGACCCCGGCGAGATTTGTGCCGAGCTGGGCGGCGAGGCGAATGCGCTGGGATTCGCCGCCCGAGAGCGTGTCGGTGGAGCGGTCGAGTGAAAGGTAACCGAGGCCGACGTGGTCGAGAAACTTCAGGCGTTCTTCAATCTGTGGGACGATGTCCTGAGTGATGAGTTTACCGCGGGCGTCGAGTTCGAGGGATCGGAGGGACGCCACGAGTTGCGCTGGGGTCGCGGCGAGGAGTGAGGGGAGGGAGAGAGGCGCGGAAGGGAGCTGAGAGTTAAGAGCTGAGTGCTGAGAGCCGGACTTCGCGGAGCGGGCGGGGGGAGCGGGACGGAAGTGGAGTTTGACGGAGCGGCCGATGCGGTTGAGGCGGGTGCCGTGGCATTCGGGGCACGCCGAACCGGAGTCAGACAGATCGTCGGCGGAATCGATGCCGAATTCGCGGAGGCGGGCAGCGGGGTCGTCTTTGGCGTCTTGGTCGTCGACCGGTTCGAGCATCCACGGAAAAACGCGACCGTGGCCGCGACAGGTGGGGCACCAACCGCGCGGGGAGTTGAAGGAGAAATTTTTCGGATCGAGCTCCGGAAAGCTCTCACCGGTTTTGATGTCGGTGCGAGTGGTGGAGAACCACGAGAGCACCTCGCCCTTGGGGGTGAGCAGAAAACACGAGCCTTTGCCGATGTGGAGAGCGGTGGTGAGCTGAGCGCCCAGAGTGGAGAGTGGGGAGGCGGATGTTGAGGGCTGAGTGCCAGACTTCAGCGCCTTGGTTTTGCTCTTGGCTGGTGGCGCTGGGTGCTCAGCCTTCAGGTCGGCGATGACGACTTCGATGTCGTGTTCGTTGTATCGGTCGAGTTTTTGAAAGGAGTCGACGCGCGTGAGTCTGCCATCGGCGCGCATGAGTTCGTAGCCCTGATTCGCGATCCAGGTGGCGATGGGCTGGTGGTGACCTTTGCGTCCGCGGATGAGTGGAGCGCAGAGGTAGAGGTGTTTGGCGCTGCGCGCGGCGGGGGTGGCGAGCACGCGGGTGAGGAGGGCGCGGAGTTGGCCGGGAGAGAGCGGGGTGACGGGTTTGTCAGTGTCGGGGTGATGTTGGGTGCCGAGACGCGCATAGAGGAGGCGGAGGTATTGGGCGACTTCGGTGATCGTCGCGACGGTGGATTTACGGGAGCCGCGGGTGATGCGTTGTTCGATCGCGACGGTGGGCGGAATTCCCGTGAGGCGGTCGACGGCGGGGCGGGGGAGCTGTTCGACGAATTGGCGCGCGTAGGGCGACATCGATTCCATGAAGCGGCGCTGGCCCTCGGCGAAGACGATTTCGAAAGCCAAGGTCGATTTTCCTGAGCCGGAAACGCCGGTGACCACGGTGAGTTGGCGGTGCGCGATGGAGAGGGAAATATTTTTGAGGTTGTTCTCGCGGGCGCCTTCGATGCGCAGGGAGGAAGCATGCGCAGAGCCGGGCCTTGAGAGCGCAGAGTTGAGGACGCAGAGCGGAGCGCCGGAGGAGGCGAGGTAAGGAGCGGGATCTTCGGCAGCGGCGGGGACGGCAGCAGTGTTGCCATCTAATAAATGACAACTATTTCCAATACTTTGCTCGTAGTTTATTGGTTTGTCATTTAATAGATGACTAATGGCCAGAGCCTCGCGCAAGAATGGGGCGGTGGCGGTGGGGGTGCGGGCGAGGTGTTCAGGGGTGCCCTCGGCGACGATGCGGCCGCCGTTCGCGCCGGCGTCTGGGCCGATTTCGAGGAGCCAATCGGCAGACTTCAGGACGTCGAGGTTGTGCTCAATCACCACGACACTGTGGCCACGGTCAACGAGGGCTTGGAGGACAGCGAGGAGACGTTTGACGTCGTGGCGATGCAGGCCGGTGGTGGGTTCGTCGAGCAGGAGCAGGGCTCCTCCTGCGGCCGGGGATTGGGGGGCTGGGGTCGGGGCGTCGGAGGCGGTATAGGAGCCGAGGTAACGAACGAGTTTGAGGCGTTGGGATTCGCCGCCGCTGAGGGTGTTGAGGGGTTGGCCGAGCGTGAGGTAGCCGAGGCCCACGGATTCGAGGGAGCTGAGGCGAGTGTGGATCGCGGTGTGGTCGGCGAAGAGCGGGAGTGCGTCGGTGACGGAGGTCGCCAGAAGGTCGGCGATGGAGCGGTCGCACCAACGGATCGCGAGGACCTCGGGCTTGAAGCGGCGGCTTTCGCACACCGGGCAGGGGACAAAAACATCGGAGAGGAACTGCATCTCGACGCGTTCGTAGCCGAGGCCCTGGCAGTGGTCGCACCGTCCGTCGGCACTGTTGAAGGAAAAGGAGGAGGGGCTGAAGCCGGCGGCCAGTGCGGCGGGCGTGGCGGCGTAAAGATCGCGAATCAGTTCCCACGCTCCGGTGTAAAGGGCGGGATTGGAGCGCGGTGTGCGCGAGAGCGGCGATTGGTCGACCAGCAGAATTTCGGTGAACGCGTCCGGAGCGGACACGGGTTGAGCGCTGAGCGTTGAGTGTTGACCGCTGGTCAGCGTGATGGCCTCGATGACGGCGGGGTCTTCGGTGAGTTGGAGACGTTGGGCGAGGAGGCCTGGGTAAATGACGTGGTCGAGGAGGGTGGACTTGCCGGAGCCGGAGACGCCGGACAAGCAAACCAAGCGTCCGAGAGGCAGCTGGACATCGAGATTGCGCAGGTTGTGCTTGGTGGCGCTTTTGAAATGGAGCCAAGAGGTGGCGAGCGAACGCGGCGAAGGCGACGGGGGCGTCGCATCTCCCCTGAGGGTGGATGCAACTGGCCGACGAGCGGTCGGGACGGGAATGGTTTCGCGGCCGGAAAAATAGGCGCCGGTGATGCTGGTGGGTGACGCGAGCAGAGCGGAGACCGGGCCCTCGAAGATGATGTGGCCCCCGCGGCTGCCGGGCTCGGGACCGACTTCGATCACATGGTCGGCGGCACGGATCATCGCTTCGTCGTGCTCGACCACGACGACGGTGTTGCCAGCGTCGGTCAGCGTGCGGATGATCGCAATGAGGCGATCGATGTCGCGCGGGTGGAGACCGACGCTGGGTTCATCAAGGACGAACAGCGTATCGATCAGCGAGGTGCCGAGGCAGGAGGTGAGATTGACGCGTTGGACTTCGCCACCGGAGAGCGTCTTCGACTGGCGTTCGAGCGTGAGGTAGGCGAGACCGACTTGGGCGAGGTAACGCAGACGGGTGCGGATGGAGTCGAATGCGAGATCGGCGCTGTGGGCGGAGCCGCTGGAAGGACCATGACCCCTTGACCCCTGACCAAGGAGGGTGAGGAGTTCGCTGACGGGGAGTTGATAGAGAACGGGCAGCGTGTGGCCCTGCCATTTCCAGCACAAGGCTTCGGGTTGGAGGCGCTGCCCACCGCAGGCGGGGCAGGGATTGTAGGCGCGATAACGGGCGAGGAAGACGCGCACGTGCATCTTGTAAGTGCTCTTCTCGAGCCACCGAAAAAAACCCTTCACGCCATACCAATATTTCGGCCAAGGCTTCCCGTTGTCTTCGCCGTAGCCGGGCTCGCCGTCGATGATGAAGGCTTGGTGCTCCGGGGAGAGCGAGGCGAACGGCACGTGGGTGGGAATCTTTTTCTGCCGGGCGAAAACGTAGAGATCCTTCTTGGATTCACCGTAGATATCGCTCTCCCAACACTTGATCGCACCCTCATCGAGGGAGAGGGATTGGTCGGGGACCGTGAGACGATAATCGATGTCGATCACGCGGCCGAAGCCGCGGCACTTGGGGCAAGCACCGAGAGGGGAGTTGAAGGAAAATAACGCGGGCGAGGCGGCGCGAAACGTGCGGCCGGTCGAGGGCGAGTGGAGTCCACGGGAGAAGTGGCCGGCCGGAGAAAACGTGTCGGAGGCGAAGTAGAAGACCTGACTCTGGCCGAAGTGGAGGGCGGTTTCGGTGGCTTCGAGAAAACGAGATTGGTTGGCGGCGGTGACGGCGAGGCGGTCTTGGACGACGTAAATTGCGGACGAAGTCGAGAGCTGAGGGTTGAGCGTTGAGAGATCGGATACGGAGGAGGTGAGCAGGTCGTCGATTTTTTGGATTTGATTTTCGACGAGCAGGCGGAGGTAGCCTTGATTCTTCAGGCTGGTGAGGATCTCGGGCCACGTGAGATTCGCGGGTTTGGTGATTTTGAAACAGACGAGGAGCGTGCGGTCGGCGTGGGCCGCGGAGGTTTTTTCCCAGATGGATTGGGGGTTGTCGTCCTCGATCTTTTCACCGGTCGTCGGATCGAAACATTCGGCGACGTGGCTGAACCAGACTTTGAAGAAGTCCGTGAGCTCGGTCATGGTGCCGACGGTGGAGCGGGAGGTCTTGACGGTGTTGGTCTGCTCGATGGCGATCGACGGACGGATGTTTTCGATGGAATCGACTTTGGGTTTGTCGAGCAGATCGAGAAACTGGCGGGTGTAGGCCGAAAAGGTCTCGACGTAGCGACGCTGGCCCTCGGCGTGAAGGGTGTCGAAGACGAGGGACGATTTGCCGGCGCCACTCAGGCCGGTGACGGCGATGTAGCGGCCGAGGGGTACGTCGAGATCGAAGCCTTTGAGGTTATTTTGACGGACGCCGCGCAGCCGGATGCACTCAGGCTTTGCGGCGACGGACGAGGGAGCGGGAATTTTTTTAACCACGGATGGGCACGGATGAACACGGATCGCGAGAATGCAATCCGGCGTCGCACTCAGGTGCAGTTTGCTGGCAGGACTCTGTCAGCAGCGGGCCGAACCGATCCGAGCAAAAAGATCGAGATAGGCCGAGACTTGGCGTTGCGGGTCGAAAGTGGTGCGGGCGTAGGCGCGCGCATCGGCGGCGCGGGTGGCGCTGAGGGCGGCGGGCTCGGCGATGAGGCGAACTAAGGCGTCGCGGAAGGCGGAGCGGTCGTCGCGGGGGATGGTCCAGCCGGTGCAGTCCGGTCGCCAGCATTCAGCAATGCCCTGGGCCGCATAAGCGACGCCAGCCAGACCGTGGGCCTGCGCTTCGATGAGGAAATTGGAAAGCGCTTCACTCCACGATGCGTGGACGGCGAGGTCGGCGGCCGCATAGAGCGGCGACGGGTTGCGGTGAAAACCGAGGAAACGAACGCGTGCTTCGAGGTGAAGGCGGGCGACGAGGGCTTCGCAGGCTGGGCGCGCGGGTCCGTCGCCGGCGAGCCACAGTTGCCAATCGGTCGTGGCGGGTAGGCCGGCGACGATCTCGATCAGCTCGCGCTGGTTTTTCTCGGGGCGGAACATGGCGACTGTGAGCAGGACGGTGGTCGCAGTCGTGGCACCGTGTTGGGCGCGGAGGGTGAGACGCGACGAGGGCGTCGCGTCCTCAGCGGGCAGGTTGGCGGGAAAGACGAGCGAGTTGTGGATGACGGAAATTTTTTCGGCCGGGACGCCATACTCGGCGACGAGGGTGGAGCGGGCGTCGTGGCTGTTCGCAACGATGTGGCGGACCGAGTGGAGGGAGGCGCGGAAGAGCGCGGGCAGGCGTTTTCCGGTGCGCATGGTGCCGACGACGGCGGTGGTGGGCAGGCGATTTTGGAGTCCGCCCGCGTAGCAGTTCGCCATCCGGCCCAGGCAGAGAATCACGTCAAAAACGTGAGCGCGGGCGGCGCGGCCCAATCTGGGCGCGAACCAATCGAGACCGACGTCGAAAGGTTGGAGCGTGATGCGAACGACGGCCGAGGACACCGTCGCGGACAAGGCTCCGCCGGGTCGAAACGTCAGCAGCGTCGTGGCGTGGCCCGCGGCGGCGAAGGCGTTGGCGAGAAGGACGGATTGGCGCTCGGTGCCACCGCTACGGAGGTAGTCTTGGACGACGAGGATTTTCATTGCTCGGCGTGCGGACGGGAAGTGAGTGTCAGCGGAAATGAATCCACGGTTAGTTCAATTGCTCGTCCACTGGGTCGTGATGGCCCTCGGCGTGACGCTGGCGACCAAGCTGGTGGACGGCATCTCCTGCGACAGCACCGCAACGTTAATCGTAGTCGTGCTGTTGCTGAGTTTCTTCAACGCGATCATCAAGCCGCTGTTGGTGTTGTTCACGTTGCCATTCATTGTGCTGACCTTGGGGCTGGGAGTGGTGGTGATCAATGCCTTGTTGTTTATGTTTGTCGGACGGCTGGTCGACGGGTTTCACGTCGCCGGATTTTGGCCGGCGGTCTGGGGGGCCTTGGTGGTGAGCGTGACGAACTTGATCTTGAGTGGGTTTACGCGGAAGGCGGCGGTGCAGCGAAAGAAGGCACCGCCAGAGGAAGCGCCGCCAGTGCGGGCCCCGCGAGTGAAGAAAAAGGCAGATGACGTGATTGATATTTGAGGGGAGGAAAATCCGTTTGACGGTGTGGCGGACCGGGGCAGGTTGGCGCCATGGCTGAAATTATGGAATACGATCTCATTGTCATTGGTGGTGGTCCTGCGGGCTATGCGGGCGCGATTCGGGCCGGGCAACTCGGCAAAAAAGTCGCGTGTATTGAGCTGGAGCGCGCTGGGGGCACGTGCTTAAACTGGGGCTGCATTCCGACGAAGGCGCTCCTGAAGAGTGCGGAGCTCTATCGGAAAATCAAGAAAGCGGAGACGTTTGGAATCACCGCCAAGGAAGTCACCTTCGACTTCGCCAAAGTGATGGAGCGTTCGCGCGGGGTCTCGCAGCAGATGGCCAAGGGGATCGAGTTTCTGTTCAAGAAGAACAAGGTCGATTACTACGTCGGTCGTGGGCAAGTGCCCGCGGCGGGAATGGTTGAAATCACCGAGGGCGAGCATCAGGGGAAGTTTTTCAAGGCGAAGAATATCCTCATCGCGACCGGCTGTAAAATGCGGCGCATTCCGGACCTCGCAGTCGATGGCGCGCGGGTGATGACGTCACGCGAGGCGCTGGCGAACAAGACACTGCCGAAGTCGATTGTGATCGTCGGCGCGGGTGCGATCGGCGTGGAGTTTGCCTATTTCTTCAATGCGTTTGGCTCGAAGGTGACGCTCGTCGAAATGTTGCCACAGATCTTGCCGGTTGAAGATGAAGAGGTCGCCAAGACGTTGCACCGCTCATTCGACAAACAGGGCATCGCGATTCACACCGCGACGAAGTGCGAGAATTTCCAAGTTGGGAAGAATTCCGTGAAGCTTAACCTCGTCAAAGACGGTCAGAGCACAGCGATCGAGGCTGAGACCGTGCTCTCTGCCATCGGCGTCGTCGCGAATCTCGAGGGTGTACTGGGCAAATCCTTGGCGGTCGAACTCGACCGCAATTACGTGAAGGTCGGCGACGACTATCAATCGAGCGTGAAGGGTATCTACGCGGCGGGTGACATCATCGGGCCGCCCTGGCTCGCACACGTGGCGACGTTCGAAGCGGTCAGTGCAGTCAACGGGATGTTCGGCCACGGCAACGCGAAGCGCGTGAAGAATTTTCCGGGGTGCACGTATTGCCAACCGCAGGTTTCCAGCACGGGGCTCACCGAGCAGGCGGCGAAAGAAAAGAAACTCGACTACAAGGTCGGTAAGTTTCCGTTTGCCGCATCGGGCAGGGCGGTCGCGTCAGCCGAGAGCGAGGGGTTCGTGAAGGTGATCAGCGATGCGAAGACGGGCGAGATTCTCGGAGCGCACATCATCGGCGCGGAGGCCACGGAGCTGATCGCGGAATACGGTCTCGCGGTGGAACTCGAAGCGACGATTGAGGATATCCACCAGACGATCCACGCGCACCCGACGTTGAGCGAAGCGGTCATGGAGGCCGCTGCGGCGACAACGGGTGAGGCGATTCACATTTGATAGAGCCGCCCAACTAAACCCGCTCTACTTCTTTTTCCGAAATGGGGCGGCAGTGCGCGTGGTGGGTAGAACGCCATCGGCGGCCATTTCCTTGAGCAGGCTAGAGAGGTAGGGGATGAGCTGCTTCTTGCGGCTCACGATGCCGGGTAAGTCGAAAATTTCATCCTGCTCCACGTGCGCGTAACTGATCCGCTGGATGAGTGTGGAGTCCCCTTTGACGAGCAGGAGGGAGTTTTGGGTGTTGATGTCGGTGACGAGCAGGGCGGCGAAGGCGAGGCGTTCCTCGTCGCGCAGTTCACCGAGGGCGGTGGCGATGGGTCTCGCGTGGTTCCAAAAATTGCCAAAACCAAGCTCCTCGACCTGGGAGACGGCGAAGCGGATACCTTCTTCCTCGTAGATCTTGTGATCGGAGCGGACGATCTTTTCCGGCGGGTTGGCGAGGATGACGGAGCCGGAGTTGAAAATCTCGTCGGCCAACTGCTCGGAGTTGACGCCGGCGATTTCTGCCAGCCACGCGAGGATAATGGCGTCCTTGGACGTCGTGGTCGGGCCATTTAAGTGGAGCGTGTCGGAAATAAGTCCGGACATCATAATGCCGGCGATGTCGGGCGACGGTTGGAGCCCTTCGCGCCGGAAGAGATCGGCGACGATGGTGCAGGTGGAGCCGACGGGTTCATTGATGAAGAGAATGGGCTGCGCCGTGTTGAGGGGACCGAGGCGATGATGGTCGATGATCTCGGCGATGGGCACCTCGTCGGCCCCCGGCACGGCTTGGGTGATTTCGTTGTGGTCGACGAGCACGAGTCGGGTGGAAACGGGCTTGAGGATGTCGGTCTTAGTGATGATTCCGAGCAGGGCACCGTCGTCGGAGACCACGGGAAGGGCGTGGGCGTTGCCGGCAGAGAAGCGCTTGCGGACGTCGACGATCCGGACGTCGGCGCCAACGGTGGGCACGTCGCGTTCGATGACGCGTTCGATGGTGGAGGCGGTCCGCACCACCCACGCCGTGGTGGCGGAATCGTAGGGGCTGACGATGAGGCTGACGCCACGGGCTTTGGCCAGTTCGACCGTATCGTCGTCGGGCTCAAGATTGCTGGTGATGACGAGCGCACGGATGCCCAGCTCGATGGAGCGGCGTTGGATATCATGCCGGTCGCCGACGATCACGATGGCTTTGTTCGCCGGGATATTTTCGCGGACGGATACCGTCCAGAAGGAGGAAATATCCATCGTGCCCAGGCGGATGTAGAGTTCCTCGATCTTTTTGTCGCCGACGAGGTGGAGGGGCCGGGCGTTGAGCGCGCGGGTGATGTTGGCGAGCGACGTGTTTACCTGGCGCATGGCACGAGGTTCACTCACCCGGGGAATAAAAATACCGCCGAGCGCGGCGAGAGAAACAACGCCGGCAACACCCGCGACGCCTTTGCGCGAGCAGGTAACGGGGAGGACGCGGACGTGGTGGCGGTCGAGCAGTTCGAGGGCTTCGGCGCAGGTGGCGTTTTCAGAAACCGAAAACACATCCGTCGCCATGAGGTCACGCACGCGAGGGGAGATGTCGCTCAGGTAATACGGCAGGGGCGTGTGGAAGCGCGCGAGGATGGTATCGATCCGGGCATTGGAATTGCCGCAGCGAGCCGCGATGTAGCCCCGTTCGCCGCGCGCTTGTTTGAAAGCGGCATACGCGATTGCCGAGCAAATGGCGTCGGCATCGGGATTTTTGTGACCGACAATGTAGGTCGTGGGTGTGGCGGTCGCGGGATGAAGGGAGGGCGTCATGGAGCGGAGCGGAAACGTAGTAGGCGGCGTTGAAAAATTGGCGGGAGAAATTCTTGCACAAGCCCATCGGAGGTGAGTCACGTCCGTCGAGCGTTTGTCAGAGGCACCGGGTAACGTGGTCTTGGAAGGACTGTGATGACAGTGTTAACATCATCTATTCCATTGAACCGCGATCACACACGGGGACATTTGCTCTGCCGCTCGAAGATTCATCTTTCTATCGAAATAAGTAGTTTGTGGATTTGGTCTTGGTCCACAAAAAAGCCTGCACTTTGCAAGCAGGCTTGTTCTGAGAGCCCAGTTTGACTTCTGGTCTCTTGATCAACGAGAAAATTATTTACGAAAACGAATAACTAGCTGCAGCGCTCCAAGAACGTCCCTCTTCATCGACTCCTTCAGAGTATTCGAAGATGTCGGTTATTTCCAATATTTCTCCTAGTCCAACCGTGACCGTAAATGAGCCACTGTCTTCGCAGTGTATCGCATAATAATTTCCCCACGGGTCCCAGTTTCCACTATCAAAAACAGACGAATACGAAACGGTAACTTCAACGGATTCGGTGCCTTGAGAGTTATCAACGTTAACGTCCGCGAGAGCACCGACGCGGATCATGACTACGGTCCGCGAGCGGCACCGGTGCCAGTCGCCCGGCCCAAAATGGTTCCGGCCCCGGCACCGGTGGGTGGGATGCCATAAATGAAGCCGGCGATAGGAATCGCTTGTTGGATGTTGTTCGTTTTTCTGGCGCTGTTGTTTGAGGTAAAGATGCCGGCTGCGGCATTGGCACCCGCGGTGTTGTAGAAAGCAACGTTTCCACCCAAGAACCCAATATAGCCGCCAACGTCCTTATACGTTCCACTCGTGAGACTCCACGAGCCGTTGGTTTGCAAGCCACGGGTCCAAGCGACTGGCACCGCAGCTCCATCGCTCATCTTGATTCCGCTGGCGAATTCCCACGCCAGAGATTTGTTGCTGAGCGACGCGTCGAGAGTGCGCTTGGTCGTGTCCGTGGTGTTGATGATTGAAATAGGATAGACGCCGGCGAAAAAGGCATCGCTTTTGGAAAAATAAAACGTCGGATCGGTCAGGATATTGTTGCGCGCAATGATCCCGGGCCAAAGCAGGGCCGGTGATGCGCTGGTCATAGTCGCAGCGGGAATGGTGCGCGGGTCGGGCAAGCGGTCGTTGTTATCACCGGCGTAGATCTGGGCGGCCTTGATGATTTCGCGGAGATTGTTGCCGTCGACGGCACGTTGAGCTTTTTCGCGGACGGCACCGACCGTCGGGATGATAATGGCGGCCAAGATGCCGATGATCGCGATAACCGTAAGCAACTCGATCAGCGTGAACGCCGAGGCGGACGAAGTGGGGGATTTGCGCATGTTTTTTGAAAGGGGATGAGTGAGAGACGCAGAAGCCGCGCGACAGTTTCGGTGAAAAATCGCGAGCACAAGCAGATTTTCCCCGCGCGGGGCTCGACAAAACTTTTTCCACCGCCCTAGGCTCGCGACGATGAAGATCTATTTGGATGGCAAGTTCGTCGATGACACCGAGGCAAAGGTGTCCGTGTTTGATCATGGCCTGCTTTACGGCGACGGCGTGTTCGAGGGCATCCGGCTGTATGGGAGAAATATCTTCCGACTGGATGAGCACCTCGAACGTCTGGCATACTCGGCCAAGGCGATTTTACTGACGCTGCCGATGACCCGGAAGGAGTTGGCTTGGGCGACGGCGGAGACCTGCCGCCAGAACGGACTGACGGACGCCTACATCCGCTTGGTCGTCACCCGCGGGGTCGGCGATTTGGGCCTCGCGCCTTGGTCCTGCCCGAAGCCCACGGTATTCATCATCGCCAGCAAGATTTCCCTCTACCCGCAGGAGCATTACGACAAAGGGCTGGCGATCGTCACCGTGCCGACGCGCCGCATCAATCCGGCCGCGCTGCCGCCGACGATCAAGTCGCTGAATTACATGAACAACATCCTCGGTAAGATCGAGGCACGGCAGTTTGGGGCACTCGAGGCCATTATGCTCAACGACCAGGGCTACGTCGCCGAGTGCACGGCGGACAATGTGTTCACGATTCACAAGGGCACGATTTACACGCCTTCCGCCTCTCAGGGCGCGCTGAAAGGGATTACTCGCGGGACGATTTTTGACATCGCGCAGGAGATCGGCGTGCCGATTCAGGAGGTCAATATGACGCGGTATGATATCTGGTGCGCCGATGAGTGTTTCCTGACGGGCACGGGCGCCGAGGTCATTCCCGTCGTGAAGCTCGATGGTCGCGAAATTGGGACCGGCAAGCCGGGTCCGATTACCCAGCGGGTGCTGACCTCGTTCCGTCAACGCGTCCTCGTCGAAGGCGAACTGATTTGAGCCCGCACGATCCGGTGGTCGTAGGCCGTTTGGCGGCTCGTTTCGTTCTTCGTTTAAGTTTTTCCGGAGTGACACGATTGCCCTCTTGGCACTCTGGCTCGCGACAGCGCGTCACAGCGCCACGGACTGCGCACACGCACTTGCCAGCGAGAGCGTGTGTGGCATGGTGCGTGCAGAACTAATAAAAAATTTAATGGCCAACCCGCTCAAATGTGATCTCTGCGCCAAACCCGCAACGGTTCACCTTACCCAAATTGTGAGTAACAAGGTTCACAAAGTGGATTTGTGTGAGACCTGCGCACAGGCCAAAGGCGTGACGGATCCCAGTGGTTTTTCACTCGCCGATCTTTTGCTGAAAGCTTCGCTCAACCCAGATACGCCCACGGCGGGCGTTCGTTGCGAGCAGTGCGGATTCACGCAGAGCGATTTCAAGAAGCATGGACGCTTCGGTTGCCCGACGTGTTACGAGGCCTTCAAAGGCGTTGTCGAGCCGATGCTCGACACGATGCACAAGGGCACGACGCACACGGGGAAAATCCCCCAACGCGCCCTCGAGCGAAAATCCATTTACGACCGTCTCACGAAACTCGAACTCGACCTGACAGAGGCGATTAAATCCGAGCGTTATGAAGATGCTGCCCGTGCCCGCGATGAAATCAGCCAAGTCAAACAAACCGTCCCGTCCAACCCGAAGTCCGCGCGTTGAACCCATGACCATTGCATCGCTCATCGACAGCCCGTCCGAGTTGACGGACGCTGCCAGCAGCAAGACTGCGATTGTGCTGATGACGCGGATCCGCCTCGCGCGAAATCTCTCCGGCACGGCTTTTCCGGGCTGGGCCAAGCCCGCGCAACGCGAGGAGATTCTGCGGATTTGTCGCGAGGCCGTTGCGGCGACTTCGCCGATGAAGCGTTCGCTCAACATCACGGTGGGCGAGCTCAGCGAACTCGAAAAACAGATCCTCGTCGAGCGCCACCTGATCAGCCGCGAACTCAGCGGCGCCAAGGGCGGCGCGGGCGTCGTGATCAGCAAGGACCAAGCGTTTTCAGTGATGGTCAATGAAGAGGACCACCTGCGGATTCAGGTGCTGCGCTCCGGCTTTCAACTGAAGAAAGCTTGGAACGCGATCACCGAACTGGATTCCGCCCTGGAGGATCATCTCGATTACGCGTTCACGCCGACCTTGGGCTACCTCACGGCCTGCCCGACGAATCTCGGCACGGCGATGCGCGCGTCGGCGATGATGCATCTGCCGGCACTCGTCATCTCTAACCAGATGGAAAAAGTTGTCCGCGCCGTGAACCAACTCGGCATGGTGGTGCGCGGCCTCTTTGGAGAAGGATCCGACGCCAGTGGCAGCATTTTCCAAATTTCCAACCAGACGACACTCGGTGAGTCCGAAGGGGAAATTATCAAGCGACTCCACACGGTGCTGCAGTCGATCATCGAACATGAGCTCAATGCCCGTGAAAAACTCCTCGAGGCGGACGCGGGAAAACTTTTCGACAAGGTCGGCCGGGCCTTTGGCATTCTGCAAAACTCGCATCTCCTGAGCTCCGGGGAAGCGATGAATCTCCTGTCGCTCATCCGCCTGGGTATCGACCTCGCGGTGTTTCCCGATGCGAGCCGCAGCGTGATCGATCGCTTGTTCATCGAAGCTCAACCCGGCCATCTGCAACACGCGCAAAAGGGTGAGTTCGATCCGGCCCAGCGTGATTTGTTGCGCGCGGCGCGACTGCGATCCGAGTTTGCCAATTTTGTTCACCCGAATTTTTCTTTCAGCACCAACGGTAAAAACTAAATCGCCCTCAGACCCCCTTTTATGTCCCAGGAACCGATGAATAACTTCACGCCGCGAGCCCAACAGGTGCTCGCGCTCGCCCGCAAGGAAGCCGACCGCTTCCACCACAACTACGTCGGCACCGAGCACATTTTGCTCGGGCTGATCAAGCTGGGGCAGGGCGTCGCTGTAAGCGTTCTCCAGAAAATGGGGCTCGATCTCGAGACCGTTCGCAATGCCGTGGAGAAACAAGTCGGTACCGGCCAAGAAACGAAGACCCAGAGCAGCATTCCTTACACGCCGCGCGTGAAAAAAGTCCTCGCGCTTGCCGGGAAGGAAGCGAAGACCCTCAACCATTCCTATGTCGGCACAGAGCACATTTTGTTGGGGCTCCTCCGCGAAGGCGAGGGCGTCGCCGCCCGCGTCCTAAAATCCCTCGACATCGACATCGAGCGCACTCGCAACGAAATCCTCCGCGAGCTCGATCCCCAGTTTTCAGGCAGCCAAGGGGCCGAAGGTCCCGCTGAAGAGGCCGTCGCCGGAAGTCCGCAACGCCCGGCTGGCCAGGCCGAGGACAAAAAGGAAGTGAAGACACCGGCGTTGAAAGCGTTCGGTCGTGATCTGACCGAACTTGCGCGCAAGGGTGAGCTGGACCCGGTCATCGGACGCAAGAACGAGATCCGGCGCGTTATCCAGATTCTTTGCCGTCGCACGAAGAACAATCCCGTCCTCATCGGCGAAGCGGGCGTCGGCAAGACCGCGTTGGTCGAGGGACTCGCGCAGGAAATTGTGAGCGGTAACGTCCCGGAAATTCTCGCCGAGAAAAAGGTCATCACCCTCGACCTCGCTCTGATGGTCGCCGGCACCAAATACCGCGGCCAGTTTGAAGAGCGCATCAAGGCCGTCATGGACGAGATCAAGCGCGCGAAGAACATCATCCTCTTCATCGACGAGCTCCACACCATCGTCGGCGCCGGTGCCGCCGAGGGGGCCATGGACGCCTCTAATATTTTCAAGCCCGCGCTTTCGCGCGGTGAGTTGCAGTGCGTCGGCGCGACCACGCTCAACGAATATCGGAAATACATTGAGAAGGACTCGGCCCTCGACCGCCGTTTTCAGTCCGTGAAGGTGGAAGCTCCCTCGGTGGACGACACCATTCTCATTCTTAAGGGCATCCGTTTGAAGTATGAGGATCACCATAAGGCGACATTTAGCGACAAGTCACTCGAAGCAGCGGCCAAGCTCTCGGACCGCTATATCACCGGGCGTTTTCTCCCGGACAAAGCGATCGATGTCATGGATGAGGCCGGTTCCCGGGCGCGCATCGGTGCGCTCGTCCGACCGCCGGATGTGGAGAATCTCACGAAGGAAATTGAGGGGATCTGTGGACAAAAGGAAAAGGCCATTGCCGAACAGCACTTCGAAGAGGCGGCGAAGTTCCGTGATCAAGAGAAGCAGTTGCGCGCGAAGCAGGAACACATCACCGAACAGTGGAAGAAAACCCGCGATGAGAAGCGGATCGCCATTGACGAAGACCTTATGATGCAGGTGGTCGCCGACTGGACGGGCATCCCGCTCTCGCGGATGGAGAAGAAGGAAAATGAGAAGCTGCTCGCGATGGAGTTTGAACTCCAGAAGGCCGTGATCGGCCAGGACATCGCGTCCGTGTCCGTGGCTCGTGCGCTGCGTCGTTCGCGCGCGGATCTGAAGGATCCCCGTCGGCCGATCGGTTCGTTCCTGTTTGTCGGGCCGACTGGCGTGGGCAAGACGATGCTTGCCAAGCAACTCGCGCTGCAAATGTTCGGAAACCAGGATGCCCTCATCCAGATCGACATGAGCGAATACATGGAGAAATTCGCGGTCTCGCGACTCGTGGGTTCGCCTCCGGGCTATGTCGGTTA
>SYGN01000116.1 GCA_005799525.1 Opitutaceae bacterium
ATACAGCGGCGACAACCGACCGCTGCGCGGCTACAAGGGAATGCTCTATGAGGGCGGCGTTCGCGTGCCGTGGATCGTCCGCTGGCCGGGAAGGGTGCCGGCCGGATCCATTTGCTCCACCCCGGTCATCAGCACGGACTGCCACCCCACGCTGCTCGAAGCCGCCGGCCTGCAGCCGGCTTCTGGCAGCACTTTGGATGGGCGCAGTCTGATCCCCTTGTTCGAGCAGAAACCCGGCTTCGACCGCGACGCCATTTTCTTCCACTACCCCAACTACGCCTTCCACAAGAAAAACCGTCTCGGCAGCGCGATGCGCGCAGGGGATTTCAAACTCATCACCTACTACGACAACGGTGAGCTCGAACTCTATCGGCTCTCCAGCGACCTCGGCGAGGAAGAGAACCTGTCGCAGCAACACCCGGAAATTGTCCGGCGGCTCAAGGACAAGCTTGATGCGTGGCTGCGGCAAACCGACGCTCGGCTGCCGGTTCGCACAGCGGCGAAGTAAACTCCGACCCGACCCGCAACATTCATGAAATCCCTCTGTATCGCGTTCCTCGTTCTTTTGGGCGGAGTATGCACGACACACTCGGCCGCAGTGAGCAACCCAAGCCAAACGGTGCGCCCTCGACTCCAGATCATCAACGGCAGCGCGCAATCCGTGGACATCTTCTGGCTCAAGAGCGACACCGAGCGCGTGCCGAACGGCTCGGTCGCGCCAGGCAAGAATACGATCCTCACGACGACGATCGGACATCGCTTCGCCATCGTCGGCCGCGACGACCAGACCGAGCGTGTCGTCACCAGTCAGGTGCCGGTGCAGGGGTTTCGTTTTGATCCGCCGGACAAGGACGGCGTGCCGGCATTCTACACCCAGCGCGTGAGCGCGGGCGGTTTTCCGATCGTGGCATCGGCCCAGGTAAGCCCCTACGCGCTCAAGGAAGCCGCTTACCTCGTGGACTTGATGCTCGCGAAACGCCCCGACGTGCGCGCGGCGATGATTCAAAGCGGCGCGCGCCTCTCCATCCTCGCGTGGAACGAGTTCACCTGCGACCAACCGGAGTGGCAATGGCTGGCGGAGGCTCCGGTGCCGGACTTTCCCGGGATTCCCGCCCGCGACTACCGCGATGCGCGCGCGCGCGGCATGGGCGGCAGCACCACCGACCCGTTCTGTTCCTGCGCCGAGGAAAACCTACTCGCCTACGCTGGCGATCCTTACTCGAAGGAGAACATCCTCATTCATGAGTTCGCGCACAACATGCACCTGCGCGGCTTGTCGAACGTGGACCCGACCTTCGACGCGCGAGTGAAGAAAGCCTACGACAGCGCCATGAAGGCCGGCTTGTGGAAGGGCAAATACGCGAGCGTGAATCACCACGAGTATTTCGCCGAAGGCGTGCAGTCGTGGTTTGATGACAACCGCGAAAACGACCACGACCACAATCACGTCAACACCCGCGCCGAGCTGCTCGAATACGATGCCGGCCTCGCCGCGCTCTGCCGCGAGGTCTTCGGCGACACCGAGTTGAAATATACCAAGCCCACCACGCGCCTCACGGGTCACATGGTGGGCTATGACCCGGCGAAGGCGCCGGCGTTCGTTTGGCCCGAGCGGCTAGCGAAGTTGAAAGCCCTCATCCGACAGCAAGCGCAGGCCCGCAGCGATGCGGCAAACGCCACCCCGCAGCCCTTAGAGAAGCCATCCGAATCAAAGCCAACGGGCGCCGTGCGCTTCGATCCCGTCGTGCGCGACATCGAAGGCTGGAAGGTCCACGTCGAACCGACGCTGCTTGACGGCGAGCATCACAAGGAGGGCGCGAAGGCGCTGGCAATGCTCGCGAACCATTTACAGCGCATCAAAATCCTCATCCCCGCGGAGCCATTGGTGAAAATGCAGACGCTGGAAATTTGGATCGAGCACAGCCACCCAACGCTCAAGTCCAAGCAATACCATCCGAGCCGCGACTGGCTGGTGGCGAACCGCCATGACCCGCGCCTCACGCGCAAGGTACATATCCCGCAGGCGCGCGACCTGCTCTCGCGCGAGCAGATGCTCAAGCACCCCGCCGTGGTTCTCCACGAGCTGGCCCACGCGTATCACGATCAGATCCTGAGTTTCGACCACCCGGAAATTATCGCGGCTTTCGAGAAGGCCAAGGCGGCGGGCAACTACGAAAGCGTCCTCGCGCACACGGGCAAAAGGGTGAAGCACTACGGCCTGACCACGCGTCAGGAGTATTTCGCCGAGGGCACGGAGGCGTTTTTCTACCGGAACGATTTCTATCCGTTCGTCCGCGCCGAGCTGAAGGAGCACGATCCCGCGTTGCACGACCTGCTGACGAAAATCTGGGAGTCGGCTCAGTGACCGGGCGAATATGAAGTCGCTCCTCGCCATCATTCTCACCGCGCTTCCGTTCACCACGAGCGGTGCCAGCGCCGAGCCGCCGTTCATTGGCGGGCTGGCCCGGCACGAGAAGGCGTCGCCGAAACTCTCCGGCGCGGTGCTGATCAGCGAACTCAGTTGCGCGGCGTGTCACGCCACGACGCGGGCGGACTTGGCGGCGAAGCCTGGCCCGGACCTCTCCGCCGTCGGCGCGCGGGCGCACGGCGCACATCTGCGCGAGTTCATTGCTAACCCCGCCGCCACCAAGCCTGGCACCACGATGCCCGATGTGCTCGGCCATTTGCCTGCGGCCGAACGCACTGCCGCGGCGGACGCGCTCGCGCACTACCTCGCCACGCTCGGCGAAGCGGCGCCGACCTTCACGCGGCCCTCTCCCCAGGCCGTCGAGCGCGGGCGGAAGCTGTATCACTCCGTCGGCTGCGTCGCGTGCCACTCGCCGGAGACGCCGCTCGCGTCCTCGGTGCCGCTCGGGCCGGTGGCGGAGAAGTATTCCGTCGCCAGCCTCGCGAAGTTTCTCGAAGACCCGCTGGCGGTTCGGCCCGGCGGTCGCATGCCCGACGCGAAACTCGACCACTTCGAGGCGGTCGACATCGCGAGCTACCTCCTGCGGGATCAAGCGGCGCCTCCGCCCGCCTTTCGCCCCGACCTGCAGCTCGCCGCGCGCGGCAAGGTGCTGTTCACTCAACACCGCTGCGACGCGTGTCACACGGTCGACGGCCCGCGCTCCAGACCGACCTTCGCAGCGTTGGATCAAGTCCGCCCCGAGCGCGGGTGCTTGTCGGCCCAACCAGGCGCATGGCCGCAGTATGCGCTGTCGGACTCGCAACGCACGGCGGTGCGGGCCGCGCTGGCTCCGCAGGCGGCGTCGTTGAGCGTCGCCGAGAACGTCGAGCTTTCACTCACCCGCTTGAACTGCCTCGCTTGCCACCAGCGCGGCGAACTCGGCGGTGTGCCCGCGAATCGCCACGCCCACTTCACCGCCCGGGACGAAAACCTCGGCGACCAAGGCCGCCTGCCACCATCGCTCACGGGCGTCGGCGCGAAGCTCAAACGCGACTGGCTCCGCGAGGTGGTCGTGAACGGCGCGTCGGCGCGGCCTTATCTCAACACGCGGATGCCGAAGTTTGGCGCGGCCAACGCCGAGCCGCTCGCCCATTGGCTCAAGCAGCTCGACCCCTTGCCACCGGCCGAGTTCACGCGGGTCGCCACCCACGACAAGCCGCACGAAGTCGGCCGCGAGCTCGCCGGCAGCAAGGCGCTCAATTGCATCGCCTGCCACACCTTCCGCGAGAAGAGCGCCGCTCCCCTCCGCGCGCTGGACTTGACGACCATGACCGAGCGGCTGGAGGAAAACTGGTTTCACCATTTCCTCGCCCATCCGCAGCGGTTCTCACCGCTCACCATCATGCCGGGGTTTTGGCCCGACGGAAAATCACCTTTGCCCGAGGTGCTCGGCGGCGACCCCGGCCAGCAGCGCAACGCGCTCTGGCAATATCTTGAGCGCGGTCCCGAGGCGCGCGAGCCGCAGGGATTGGTGCTAGAGCCGCTCGTCGTTGCGGTGACGAACGAGGCCGTCATCATTCGCCGTGCGTTCCCCGGCATCGGCAAGCGCGGCATCGGTGTGGGTTATCCGGGTGGCATCAACCTTTCCTTCGACGCGGGCCAGCTGCGGCTTGGCTCGATCTGGAGCGGCGGGTTCATCGAGGCCTCCAGCCTCTGGCGCGGCCAGGGTTCAGGTCAGGCGCGCATCCTCGGCAAAGACACCGTCACTTTCCCGACCGGCCCGGCGTTTGCCGTGCTCACCTCGCCGGAGGCCGCATGGCCGGCGCTCGATGCCACGCCGCGCCCCTCGCCGAATTCGTTCATGGGCTACACGCTCGACGCGCAGCAACGCCCCACGCTCCGCTATTCCGTGGATGGTTTTTCCGTGGAGGATTTCTTCATCGAACGCCGCGACACCGGCGGAAGAGTGTTCATGGAACGGACCCTGAAGTTTTCCGCCGCGCCTCCGGCGGCCATGCACTTCCGGGTGGCAGCAGACAAAATCATCGAGCCGCGCAGTACCCATGAATTTAAAGTCGGCAAAAATCTTCGCGTGCGCCTGCCCTCCGCACCGATGCTCCGCGATGCCGGTGAGGGGAAGGAACTCCTGCTGCCCGTGCGCGGGGAACTGCGCATCGAATACCACCTCGCCGCGAAACCATGAACTTCCGCTTCATCATCTCGATGGGCGTGCTCCCTTTCGCCGCCGCGGCGGCGGAGAATTTCGGAGATACTTGGGGCACCGGCGAGCGCGAGGGGGCTTACTATCGCATCGTGAACGTCCCGCTGCCCCAGGGCGTGTATCTGGAGGCGGGGAGTTTCGTGTCGCTGCCGGATGGACGGCTCGCGGTGGGCACGCGGCGCGGGGAGATTCTGCTTCTGAGCGGCATGATGGATGAGCACCCGCGTCCGACCGTCCATCGTTTCGCCAGCGGACTGGATGAAGTGCTGGGCCTCGCGCATCGCGACGGCGCGTTCTACGCCACGCACGCCACGGAGGTCACCCGCATCACGGACACGAACGGCGACGGGCGCGCGGATCGCTTTCACACCGTGAGCGACAAGTGGGGCTTCGGGCATTACCACGAGTTCGCGCTCGGCTCGAAGTTCGACCGGGCGGGAAACCTCTACGTCGCGCTCGGGTTGTCGGAGTCCTACAATTCAAAAGCGTTGTTCCGCGGGTGGGCGCTGAAGATTACGCCGGACGGGCAGACGATCCCGTTGTGCAGCGGCCTCCGCAGTCCGCTCGGCGTGGGCGAGAACGAGCATGGCGAGATGTTTTACGTCGAGAGCCAGGGGCCGTGGAACGGCTCGTGTTCGCTAAAACACCTCAAGCCCGGCGGCTTCATGGGGCACCCCGTCAGCTTCAACTGGTATCCGTTCGCGCCGAACATGGGACCGGAGCCGGTGAAGCCGAACACGCCCTCGCGCCTGGAAGTGGAGCGCCAACGCGTGAAGGAACTCGTGCCCTACGCCGTGGTGTTCCCCTACAAGAAAATGGGCCGTTCGATTTCTGCGTTCGAGGTGAACCGCTCGGGCGGAAAGTTCGGACCCTTTGAGAATCAGCTGTTCGTCGGCGACTATACGCTGAGCATCGTCATGCGCGTGACGACCGAGCTGGTGAACGGGGTGTGGCAGGGCGCGTGTTACCCGTTTCGCGAGGGATTGGGCACGGGCATTCTCGCGGTGCATTTCACGCCGCACGGACAACTTATCGCCGGCGGCACGAACCGCGGCTGGCCCGTGCGCGGCATGAAGGACAACTTGCTCCAGCGCCTCGACTGGACCGGCCGGACACCGTTCGAGATTCTCGATATCCGGGCGCAGTCCGATGGGTTCATCGTGCGTTTCACACAGCCCGTGGACGCCACGCTCGCGGCGCGCCCGGAGAACTACGAGCTCCAGACCTTCACGCACATTTACCGGCAAGGCTACGGCAGCCCCGAGGTGGATCACACGCGCGCGACCGTGACCGCCGCCGAGGTTGCGCCCGATGGCATGAGCGCGCGTCTGCGGGTGAACGGGCTGGTGCAAGGCCACGTCCACGACTTTCACCTGCCGGCGCTGAAATCCCGCGCTGGCGAGCCGCTGCTACACGACCGCGCGTATTACACGCTGAACGAAATTCCGAAACCGTGAATCCCCTCTCAACTCCTTTTTTCTGCCCTCTTCTTCCTGTCGGCAGACCCCGCGACTGACAGAAAGAAGGCGACAGAAAAAAATGTTGTCCGAAAGCTGATCCCCCCCACTGACCGCATGAAAATCAAACGCATCCTCGCCTACCGAGTTGAACTTCCGTTGCACGAGACCACCTACAAGTGGAGCGGCGGCAAATCTGTCACTGTCTTCGACAGCACTATCGTGTGCGTCGAGACCGATACCGGACTCGTCGGCCACGGCGAAGTTTGTCCGCTCGGGCCATTTTATCTACCCGCGTATGCCGAGGGCGTGCGCGCCGGTTTGCGCGAACTCGGCCCCCACCTCATCGGCGAAGATCCACGCCAGCTAGTTAAACTTAATCGCACGATGGACGCCGCGCTCAAGGGTCATCCCTACGTGAAGAGCGGCCTCGACATCGCGTGCTGGGACATTCTCGGCCAGGCGAGCGGAATGCCGTTGTGCGAATTGCTCGGCGGCCGTTACGGCGAGGACGTGCATCTCTACCGCGCCATCTCGCAGGAGTCGCCGGAGCAGATGGCCGCGAAGGTCGCGGGCTATCGCGCCGAGGGCTATCGCCGTTTCCAACTCAAAGTCGGCGGCGATCCGGACACGGATATCGCGCGCATCTTCGCCGTCGCTGCGAAGCTCCAGCCCGGCGACCGTCTCGTGGCCGACGCGAATACCGGTTGGGTGCAGCACGAGGCCGTGCGCGTGGCCAAGGCCGTGTGCGATGTGGATGTTTACATCGAGCAGCCTTGCCTCACCTACGAGGAATGCCTCGCCGTACGCCGCCAGATTCCGCACCCGTTCGTGCTGGATGAAAACATCGACGATCTCGGCATTTTGCTCCGCGCCAAGGCCGATCTCGCGATGGACGTGGTGAATCTCAAGATCAGCAAGCTCGGCGGCCTCACGAAGATCAAACAGGCCCGCGACCTCTGCGTGAGCATGGGCATCGGCATGACGCTGGAGGATTCGTGGGGCGGCGACATCGCCACCGCCGCCATTGCGCACCTCGCGCACAGCACGCCCACGGAGTTCCTCTTCAGCACCACCGACTTTAACAGTTATGGGCCGGTGAGCATCGCCGATGGTGCGCCACAGCGCGTGAACGGTCGCATGGCTGCCTCCACATCACCCGGTCTGGGCATCACACCG
>SYGN01000117.1 GCA_005799525.1 Opitutaceae bacterium
GCGCTCGATCCCGCCACCGAGGTTTCCATCAACGAGTCCATCGAACGCCTCGCGGCGGGCCGCACCGTCGTGATGGTCACGCACCGCCTCGCGGCCATTCAGCGGTTCAACCAAATCCTCGTCATGCACCAGGGCCGGGTTGTCGAGACCGGCTCCCACGCCGAACTGCTGGCCAAGGGCTGCGTGTATCGCGGGTTGTGGGACAAACAGAGCGGGTTTACGATCGATAGCGCCGGATTCGCTAGCGTCACTCCGGAGCGGCTCCAGGCGATCCCGATTTTCGCCACGCTGGATCTCAACGCGCTCGCGACGGTCGCCGAACGCTTCAACACCGAGACCTTCGAAGCAGGCTTTCTGGCCATGCGCGAAGGCGATCCGGGCGAGAAATTTTATATCGTGGTCCGCGGCAATCTCGAGGTGCTCAAGCACGGGGCGGACGGCCGGGAAAAACCGGTCGCCGTGCTGCAGGACGGCGATCACTTCGGCGAGATCGCGCTTCTGAATTCCGTGCCACGCACGGCCAGCATCCGTGCGTTGACGCGGGCGCATTGCCTGAGCCTGAGTCGGGAACATTTCAGCCGACTCGTCGCGTCGCAGCCTTCCCTGCGCGTGGCCTTGGAAAATGCCATGGCCGAACGCGACCGCCGCGTAGCGGAGCCAACCGCCGGACCGCGAGGCGGCATGTGAAAAGTAACCTCCAGCTGATGCTGTTGGTAATGCTGGCGGTCTGCGCGGCCCCGTCCCGGGCCGAAGATCTGCCGCCCGCTGCGGCGGCGTCCGCACCCGCGATGGCCGCGCCGGCCGGGCCCACGGCAGCAGCGCTGCCCCCGACCGTTTTCAAGGAGCTCGATCAAGCCTACGACCGATTGCAGGCCTTCAAGTATGCCCACCAGATTCCCCTCACGCTTGGCGCTTGGCAGTGGTGGCACGCGGACCGCGGGAAGGCTTTGCACTACGGTACGAAGGATGCGAGCGGCACCTTTTTTTTCTATCTCACCGCCGATCCGACTCGCCCGCTGATCGGCGGTCCCGTGAAAAGCGTGGGCGCCCATGTCGAGGTGCGGGTGAATGACGGTGACAAGTTTCGGGGTTTTTTTTCGTCCCGACTGTGGACGTATGATTCCTATCTTTGGGCCTACACCCCCTATGGCACGTTCAAAGCTGGGCAGGTCCGGAAATGTATCGGTCGCGACTGGGATGATTCGTTTTGGGGCGGCACCGCCTATTTCGACGGTTTCAAACTCAATCCAGATTGGGGCGTTTCGTGGGAAAACACGCATGTCTTCGATGCACGCCTCTCCCTCGCTTCGTTCGCGCAGTTTTTTGTGCACGAGGACGGCATCAACGGGTCGCTGGGCTACGCGGAGCCCGAGAGCATCCCCGGATTCACCGCGAAGAACACGGTCGTCCTGCGCACGGTGGCCAAATTTAAGGCCAGTGAACGCGTGCAACTAGAACTCGGGCTGTCCGGCCAACTGGGCGGCATCGCCAGTTCCCGCTGGGACATCGGCAGCCAACAGACCACGGCCTGCGCGGTCGACCTCAGTGTGCACTATACCCTGCGCAAGGATCTCGACCTGAAAGTATTTGGTGAAGTTCTGCAGAGTGAGGGCGCGATCAGTCCCTATCGCTACGTTTCGGGCGGGGCGAGCACCCGCATCGTGGATACGCTGCTGGGCCTGCACGTTCGCCACGGCATGATTACCTATCGCGTCGGACGTTCGTCCGGACGGGACTACCATCCCGACGGCCAACAGCTGATCTGGGTCGGAGGGGTCACGGTGGCCCTCGCGAAGAATATCGATTGCTATGTCGAGCGCGTGCGCTGGACGGTGCGTCCCGCGTTCTTCAAACAGGACTTAACCTTCAACGACGGGTGGGAGCTGGCACTTCATTGGAGGCTGTAGTCAGACGGATATAAATAAAATAAGAGATCACGTCTCCCGAAGTTTATCCCAAACCCGGACCCACGTAGCAGTCCCACCAAAGCCGCCGGGCTTGACTGCCAACAATCGACCGCCCTCGCGAGTCACCGTTTGCGCGAGGCACACTCCGGGCTCGAGCTCGGCCATCAGATCGAGCGCCGGGATTTCCAGCACCCGGCAAATCGCAAAGGCACTTTCGCCGCCCGTCACGAAGAGCCGCCGCACTTTCGCCTCGGCGATGATCTGCGCAGTCGCTTCGGCAATCGCGCGCAGAGCCAAGCTGCTATCGGTGCGCGTGGCGCCGACCACGAGTGACACGGAACCGGAACGACTAAGCGAGTCCACCGCCGCACGCACGGTGCCTGCGATATCTTCGATCCGCAGTTCGCAAACGGGCACGCTGCGTTGCCGGTGGAGTTCCTCGGCTTGCGCTCGGTTCAGCGGATGCGCACTCCCGCAAACCAGCAAAATCGGGCCCGCCGCAATTGTGCTGGGTGGATCGGTCCGCGCCATCGCTGGGCGCGCGCTGCGCTCGGCCACCGCGCGGGCGAGGGCCCCCGAGCCCACCGGAATCCAGTTCGGCCCGCCCTCCTCCATGCGCAGGACGCTGGCCGCGAAGTCCGCTGCCGTTGCGGTATCCGGAATCACGATCCGTTCACCGGCGAGTGCGCCGACGAACGCGCGGAGTTCGCTCTCGCGGACCGGACTCAGCGGATCGCGGGCGAACTCCGTCTCGGCCACCGGCACACCGCGCACCAGCAAACAGCCCGCGCGCACCGTGCGTCCGACCGCGGGATTGGCGGGCGCAAAAAGAATGCGTGCGTCCGGCATGGCCGCCGCGACCGCGCCCAATTCCGCCGCGACCGGACCCCGGAGCGTCGAGTCGATTTTTTTGAAACACAGCTTACCGCCGCAGGATTGCGCGTGGGCGATCACCGCACCTACCTGCGCCGCCGCGGTCGCTGGGTCGGCATTGCGCGTTTCGGTCGTATAGGCGACAAACGTATCCGGAGCGGTCGCATCCCACGCTTCGCGCGACCACACGATTCGCACGCGGCGCCCCGCCCGGTGAAACGCGGCCGCGGCGTCGAGGGCACCGCTCAGGTCATCGGCCAAAAGGTAGTCGCGCATCGGTGGGCGTGGCGGCGGCAGCAGGCAGGACGAAGGGCAACGCGCGCATGATTTTTCAGAGATGCGGGGGAGGGGCTATGTTCCGACCTGAGCCATGACTGCGGCGAGTTTGAGCGCCTGCACCAAGCTGCGCGGATCGCCGGTGCCTTGGCCGGCGTTGGCGAAATCGGTGCCGTGCTCGACCGACGTGCGGATGATGGGCAACCCGAGCGTGACGTTTACGCCCTGCCAGATGCCGAGCATCTTGGCGGCGACGTGGCCTTGATCGTGATACATGGCGATCGCGCAGTCGAACTCGCCCTGAAGCGTGCGAAAGAAAACGGTGTCGCCGGCCAAGGGTCCGCTCACGTGGAAGCCGCGTCGATTTGCCTCCTGCACGGCCGGCGCGATGAACGCGATCTCCTCCGTGCCGAAGAGTCCGCCTTCGCCCGCGTGCGGATTCAAACCGGCCACCGCAATGTGCGGTCGCTCGATGCCGAGCCGGCGCAGGCCGTCATGGGCGAGCTGCACGACCTCCAAGATCCGCTCGGGCCGCGCGCGGGTGATCGCCGTAGCGAGGGAGACGTGGGTGCTCACGTGGCAGATGCGGAGTTTGCCGGCGACCAGCATCATCGTGACCTTTGGCTGGCCGCAGAGCTCGGCCAGCAGCTCCGTGTGACCGTCGTAGAGGAAACCGGCGGCATGCAGCGCGGCCTTGTTGATCGCGGAGGTCACCACCGCCTGGGTCTCTCCTGCGAGTGTGAGTTCGACGGCGCGTTTGATCGACTCGTAGGCCGCGCGCCCCGTCGTCGCGCTGATTTGGCCGCGCACGAGTTGGGTCGCATCGAGATTGGCGAGGTCGATGACGTCGATGATCGAGGCATCGTCGGCCACTTCGGCCGCGCGGGCAATCGGGCGAACCGTCGCCGCCACTCCCGTAATTGACAGAGCTGTACGCAGGGTGGCTGCGTCGCCAACGACGAGCGGTCGGCAGACGGCGCGGACCTCCGGATCCACGAACGCTTTCGTAATTAATTCGGGGCCGCTGCCGGCGGCGTCGCCCAAGGTGACGGCGAGGATCGGTTTGATCGGGAGGATCATGTCAGTAAGCGGCGGGGTTCGAGGCGAAAGGATCGACGGGTTGGAAACAGTCGGTCGTCAGCATCAGCCCAGTGCCTCGGCGAGTGCGGCGATGATCTCTTCTACGGGCTCGCACCCGATACAGAGGCGGAGGAGGTTGGGGTCGAGTTTGCTGGCGGCGAGCTCGGCCAGGCCGGCGGGCGTGGTTACGAGGTCGTAATGGGCCAAATACATGAAAGGGCAGATCAACGTCGTCGTCATGCCGAAGCTGGGGCCTTTGGGGAGGCGGAGGCGGTCGTAGAATTTCTCCAAGTCTCCCCGCAGCGTGAAGGTAATCATGCCGCCGCTGGCGTCGGGACGGCGGGCGAGGCGTTGGTAGTTTTCCTTCGAGGCGGGGTGCAGGGCCCAGAATACGTCGCGGACGGCGGGATGTGCCTCCAAGAAGGCGACGACGCGGGTGGTGGCAGCGTGGATTTTTTCGAGGACGGAGTCGGTGCGGCCGATCTGCGCGGCGAGCCGGGCGAGATCGCGGGCGTAGAGGGGCTCGAGGTGGGCGGCGATGCGGCGGCGGAGTTCGGCGGCGTCGGGGCCGGCGGGGTTGATGGCGGCGACGCCGGCGGTGAGATCGCCAGCGCTCGCGGTGTATTTGGTAAGGCTGGACACGACGACGTCGGTGTGGGCGAGGACGTCGACGTTGAAGACGGAGACGACGGAGGGGTCGAGGAGGAGGCGGGCACCGTGGGCGCGACAGAGGACGGCGAGCGCGGCGAGGTCGGGGGTCTGGATGAGGGGATTGGTGGGCAGCTCGGCGACGACACCGGCGATGCGCGGGCCGTGTTTTTGGAAAATACGTTCGAGGCCGAGGTGGTCGAGGACGTCGCGGATATAGACGTAGTCACTGGGAGCGGCGGTGAAGTTTTTAAGGATCGCGATGGTGTCGAGGTAGAGCCAGCCGAGTTGGAGCCAGACGGTGCGGCCGCGGGCGGCTTGGAGATCGGCGACGGCGCGGAACGCGGCGTAGACGGCGTTCATGCCGCAATTGGCGAGGAGGAGGTCGGCGTCGGTGGTGCCGGGGAGGGCGCGGCGGAGGTGGCGGTGGACCTCGGCGTTGGCCGCTGCGGTGTCACCGGGGAAGGATTCTTCGGCGAAGGGAGTGGTGAGCAGGCCGAAGCGGACAAGGTGGTCTTCGGCTTCGCGGGAGGAGAGGAAGCCGCCGATATTTTGGAGATAAGTCTTGGCGCGCGCGGCGGTGGTGGCGTCGGTGAGGTGCGCTAGGCCGTGGAGGCCAGAGGCGGAAAAGCTGAGCGGAAGAGACGGAGGCGGATTCCCGGGTGAGACGCCCGTGCTGCGGTCCGTGCCACTGGCGGCGAGGTGGTCGGCGAGGGCGCGGGCCATCGGCGCCGAGGACGTGAGCCAGAGGTGGCGGCCGGCGAGAGCGGGGGTGGTCGTGATGAAGTGGGCGGCGAGTTGTTTCGCGAACGGATGGACGACGAAGCGCGGGTAGCCGTTGGTGAGTTGGCTGATGATGGCGGGGTCTTTTTCCTCGTAGCCGCAGACGGCGCGCATCGTGGGCAGGCTGCACGAGACGGCGTGCGGGCTAGGCGGAATGGGCGTGCCGAGGGAAAGGTGAGGGAAGGAGGCCATGCGAAGGATGGAAAATTGAGAGCGGAGAGTTGAGGGCTGAGCGTCAGCGGAAGCAAGGGCGAGGGTCGGCGGGTCGGTGCTCAGCCAGGTCGGCGTCAAAGTCGGTCGCGCGCCCAGTCATCGTTCTCTTTCCTCTTTCTCGTAATCGTTCTCTCCGGCCGATTAGCCTCTCCGAGCCGGAGGCCTGACGAAAGATAAAGATAAAGAGAAAGAGGAAAGATTGCCGGAGCGACTTTGACACTGCCCTGGTGCTCAGCGTGCTGGTTGCGGAACGAAGGGAGGGCGAACCGAGAAACGGTTTGCACCCGGTCCGTGGGCCGCGTGGATTCGCGGCGATGAAAATTGTTTCTTGGAATGTGAACGGGGTGCGGGCGGCTTATGGCAAGGGCTTGCTCGACTGGATGGCGGCGACGAAGGCCGACGTCTATTGCCTCCAAGAAGTCAAAGCCACCGCCGGGGACGTGCAGCACATCGTCTGGCCGCAGGGCTACGAAGTATTTTGGAATTCGGCGCAGAAAAAAGGCTACAGTGGCACGGCGTTGTTTTGCCGGCGGCCACCGCTCGCGGTGGTGAATGGTATCGGCTCACCGGAGCATGATGCCGAGGGCCGCGCGGTGACGGCGGAATTTGACGACTGCTATGTGATCGGGGTCTACGTGCCGAATGCGCAGCCCGAGCTGGCGCGGATCACGTTTCGGCAAGCGTGGGACCGGGCGTTGCTGGCGTATGCGAAAAAACTGGAGAAGAAAAAGCCGGTGGTGTTTTGCGGCGACCTGAATGTCGCGCACGAGGAGATCGATCTCGCGCGGCCGAAAGAAAACGTGGGGAATCCGGGGTTTTCGGACCAAGAGCGGGCGGGTTTTCGGGATTTTATCGGGGCGGGATTTGTGGATACATTTCGCGAATTTGAACAAGGCCCAGGGCACTACAGCTGGTGGACGTATCGCGCGGGCGCGCGGGCGAACAACGTCGGGTGGCGTATCGACTATGTGATGGCGTCGGCGGCGCTGAAGCCGCGGTTCAAACGGGCGTGGATCGAGCCCACCGTGATGGGCAGCGATCACTGTCCGGTCGGCTTGGAGCTGACGTGAGGGCAGGTGGAGGGAGCCTTGCAGGAAAGCCGTGAAGCCGCGGGTGCCACGGTGAGGTCGGGCCGGCGGGAATTGCGGGCAGAACCTGAGGGCGACGGACATTCGCGACAGACATTCGCACCCCATCACGAGCGACCGTCTGATCCGAGCTTCGTCCATGGTCGCCCAAGCGCGGATTATCCGTTTTGAAGCGCCGGGTAGCGGGCTGTCAGGTCGAAAACCCAAAGACCATCCACCGGGCTTACGAGACCAGAGCGCGACGGGCCCACGCGACGAGTGTGGCACGGTGGTCGAGGACCTTGGTCGGGACCTCGCGGTAGGTTTTCAGGGCTTGCTGGGGGTTGGGCTGAAACCAGCCGGCATCGGCGGCATCGTAATCGGCAACGGTGGCGGGCGAGGTGCGAAAATAGAGCGTGCCCTGCCAGACGATGCCAAAAAACGTCTCGCCGGTGTAGAGGCCGTGGGCCCCGAACATCGGGCGGGATTTGAGCGCGGGGAGTTCGGCGAGTTGTTCGCAGACCCAGGCGGGGACTTCGGGGTCGGGGCGGGGGCGATTCGAGGAGGCAGGAGTTTTCATGGGGCGGAAGGTGCGGCGTGGTGGGAGTGCTGGGCCGAAATTCTTGGTCGGACTAGCCCGCATCAATCACACTTTTCTTAAGAAAATCTTTTTTCACAGAGCGCACAGAGGTCGCGCAGATGGTAGCCGAGTGGTATGCCGCGTCCCGGGAAACCAAAACCGTCAGCAGCTCAGCCGGCG
Organism: Opitutaceae bacterium; assembly: GCA_005799525.1. Lineage (GTDB taxonomy): Bacteria > Verrucomicrobiota > Verrucomicrobiia > Opitutales > Opitutaceae > GAS368. The sequence goes on from SYGN01000117.1 coordinate 7,608, forward strand.
TCCAGGAACGCGCCACGACCGCGTTTTTGGTTGCGCCCACGTGGGCCGAAATCGCCGCACTCAACCTCCACGCCCGCGAAAAACTCCGCGCCGAGGGAAAGCTCGGTCGCGACGAGCAAACTATCGTGAGCCTGCGGACCAAGACGTGGACGAAGGCGCAGCCTTGCGTGGACGGTGTGCGAAGAGCGCCCGCTGGTCGTCGCGCCGGGTGAACAGCAGCGTGTTCGGTCCGTGAGCTATGCCGAAACCGTGGACGGCAAACGGCGGAGGCTGGCGAATGGCACTGCTGTGGTCCCCGGTCGGTCGATGCGAGCGGTCGGCTCGTGCTCACGGACGGTTCTCTCCTGCACACGCGGCAAGTGGTGTCGGGCTACGCCATGACGTCACACGCGGCGCAAGGCCTCACGGTGGACAAGGTCTTCGTGGCCGGAGCGATTTCGGTGGAAGGCCTGTAGGTAGAGCTTGTCCCAAAAATCGGCTTTTCGGAATCCGGCTGGGATACGCCGATCAGAACGGCCGGGCAACCGGCCTTGTTTGCCGGTGTCGGGTCAAAACTGCCATTCGAGCCCCGGGGACCGGGCGTGGGTGCGTTTTTTGTAAGTTATCCAGACGTGGGATATCTTTTCGCCGTCCGGTCACGGGCGATTTTCCTGCGCGCCTGCCAAGCGGCGGGCAGCGTCAGGCCGCTTTGGCGGCGGCGGCTTCCGTCGCCGCCTGCCGGTCCTGCGCGAGCTTGAGTCGGGCCAGCACCCACAAATTGTGCGCCAGCACCGCCTAGCTCACCGCGAGTTTTCGCGCCGCGATACCTTTAGACCGACAGGGGTTGCCGGTGAAGACATTCTTGAAAATCGCGATGCGCGCCTCCGTGCCGCCCCGCCGCTTCAAACCGGGGCGGAACGTTTCGTCCTCTGCCAAGCGGTGTTGCAACTCGGCCGGACCGCGCGGGCACAAA
>SYGN01000118.1 GCA_005799525.1 Opitutaceae bacterium
CGGCTAAGCTGAGCAGCGCCACGACGAGGACTTCGCCGGGCTTGAGGAAAAACCAGGCGGTGAGTCGGCTGCGCCAAGAGAAAAAGGCATCGGGCGTTCCGGAGACGGGGAGGTTGCCGGTGGTGAAGAGGCCGCCGCGGAAGGAGTGGTGTTCAGTCGAGCCGCCCACCGGATTTTCTCCAAAGAAAATTTGATTGGGCGCTCGGGGGTGATAAGGCACGTCTTGTTTGAGAATCTCGCGGCCATCAAATTCCAGCCGCAACAGCGCTACTGGAGTCTGCGGATTTCCGCGCAGCGCGGTGAATGCGGGCAGCGTGATGCGCAGCGAGTGGCGAGAGCCCGGCGAAAACGTGATCCGTTCCGAGACCGGGCCGCCGAAGCCCCAGTAGTCATAGAAAAAAGTGGCGGAAGTTGCGTCGAGGTAAGTGATGCCGAGAAAGTCGGCCTCGCCGGCGATTCCGGCGGAGACGAGCGGTTCCATGCGGCCGGGAAGGCCCACGGGGAAGGTCACGTCCAACGTGAGTTCGCGCGGAAGCGGGGGCAAGTTGCGCGAGATGCACGCGAGCATCAGCGCGGCGAAGGTCGCAAAACCTACGCACCAGCGGAGCGCGCGGCGGGAGGGTCGGACGGGTGTCGGCTGGGGGGCACTCACGGCGCGAGGGTGGGGCGGACATGGAAAAAATCATCTACGCGCTGGCGGAGCTGTTGGTAGCTTTGGGTTACGTCGGCGGGCACGCCCCAGACCATCGCGCCTTGGTAGTGGATCGTCACGGCCCAAGTCAGGACGCAAGCCCACAGGGTGGCGGCGGCGAGGGCGGCGGTGGTGAGTGGGTACCAGCGCGGGGCGGCCAAGCCGAAGGCGGCAGCGCAAAAGAGAAACGGGCAGAAGTCGCCCGTGTAGCGTTCGGAGGTGGCGATCGCGGCGAACATTGCGAGGGAGCAGGGCACGGTTGCGGCCCAAAGAACGAGGATCGGGGCGCGGGCGGCGGAGGGTTTCACGGCGGCCGCAGCGCATGCGACGGTGGCGAGCACGAAGAGACCGGTCATGCCAAACGGCAGGGCCAGCGCGCGATCGGGGAAATCGATTTTCGCTTGGGGAAAGGCCCGGCGCTGAACGGCCGGGCCGATGTACAACCACGGAAAGTGACGCGTGATTTCCACATTGGGATGCAGCAGGTAGGAGCTGAGGCCGTAGGGAAGGTTGGCGGCGTGAAATTGTTGGCCGTCGATTTTGTCGAGGCGGTCCTCGGTGTATTGGACGTTGAGACGGAGGGGGCAGCCATCGATGGTGCGAAATTTGGCGTAGCTGAGGGCGTTGAAACTGAGGACGCCGAGGACGGAGAGGGCGCCGATGGCGAGGGGGCGGAGCGAATTTTGGATTTTCGATTTTGGATTTTGGATTTCCGCATCGAACCAAGGACGGAGAAGATGAACGGCGGCGACGCAGCCGAGGACGGTGAGGGCCAACAGGCCGGTGGGCGGCCGGGCGTGGACGGAGAGTGTGCCGAGGGCGAGGGCGCCGAGCCACCAACGGCCGGCGGGACGTGCGAGGTGACGGAGGGAGCACCAGCAGGAAAACAGCGCGAACATGATGCCGCAGAGAATGGCCTCGTGGTAAATGTAGGCGCGGCTGCCGAGGAAGAAGACGGTGCTGCCGAGGCCGACGTGGACGGTGAAGAGCACGGTCTGCCAGGCGGCGGGCCGGGGGCGGTTGGGATGGAGCAGGCGGGACGCGTCAAGGAGCAGGAGGTACGCGCCGACGAGCGTCGCGGCGTAACAGAGCAACATGGCGGCGCGGCTGAGTTCGCCGAAGGCCAGGCCGAAAATGACGAAAGGGAGCCTGAACAGAGCAGGGGTCGGGCCGAAGTAGCCGTAGATTTTTCCCGCGTAGACGAAGGCTTCCTCCTGCAACGCCTCCTCGGGAACGTCGAGGCGACCCTGCAAGAGGCTCAGCGCTTGAAAGTCGTAGAAATTACAAAACGTTTCGGGATAAATCAGACGGAAGGTGCCGCTCGTGAGGATGGCGGTGAAGGCGATGGAGCAGAAGGCGGCGGTGAGGAAAAACGGACGGTGCGCGCGGAGGAATGGGAGGAGGCGAGCGGGGGAGAGGGGGAGAAGGGGAGAAGTGGAGAGGGAGAGGCGGCGGAGAGTCCAAGTGACGGCGGCGCCGAGGAGGAGGCTCGTGAGCAGTTGCCAGCGGCCGAACCAAAGCCAGGCGCGGACGCGTTCGGTGCGAGTGAAGTAGGCGCGGGTATTACCGAGGAGCGGACGGCCGTCGGCGCGGCGAAGTTGACCAGCAAACTCAGGGCCGCAGGAGGTGCCGCCGAGGGGGTTGCGGGCGAAGAAGGCGTGGAGCGGGCGGCGCGAGAAGAATGTGACCTTGGCATCAAGGACGGTGGTCCCGTCGAACGTGACGCGGAGGTGGTCGGACGGCTGGTCGGGGCTCCCGGGAATCGCGGCGAGGGACGGTAGTTGAATTTCGAGGACGTGGGGTTGGCCGGGTGTGACGGCGACCGGTGGCGAGGTCGGGCCGCCGTGGCCCCAGCTGTCGTAGGCGAAGGTGACCGAGCGGGCGTCGACGTAGTGGACGAAAAAATAATCGGCGGCGCCGGTTTGGCCGGTGACGATGAGGGGTTCGCTTGTGCCGACAGGCAGCGGCGAAGGAAATGTGACCTCGAGCGGCTGGGGGCCGGCGATCGGCGGGTAGTGGTCCCACAGGCAGACGACGGTCAGCAGAAGGAACGTGGCGAGGCCGCCGCACCACGGGAGGAAATGTTTCATTACCGGTCTAGCGATGGAAGCCCTCGGCGCGGTCGACGATGAACTTCGGGCGGGCGCGGACTTCCTCGTAGATGCGGCCGATGTATTCGCCGAGAATGCCGACGCTGATGAGTTGGATGCCGCCGAGAAAGGAGATCAGAATGACGAGGGTCGGGTTGCCCCAGAGAATTTCCCAGCCCATCAGTTTGTAGAAGAGATAAATCGCCATCAGCAAAAACGAGCCGCCGGCGATCATGAAACCGAACATCGTGCTGAGCGTGAGGGCGTAGGTGGAGAAGCAGAAGATGCCATTGAAGCCAATGCGCAGGGAGCCGAAGAAACGGTTGTAGTTGGTCTCGCCGGAAAAACGCGCCGGACGGTCGAACGGAACAATGGCCTGCTTGAAACCGACGACGGCGACCATGCCGCGCAGGAAGCCGTGACTCTCTTTGAGTTTCACGACCTCGGTGACGACGCGCCGGGCCATGAGGCGGAAATCACCGGTGTTGGGCGGGATTTTTACGTCGGCGATTTTGTTGATCACCTTGTAGCCCGTAGCGGCGACGAGTTTTTTGATCCACGGTTCGCCGGTGCGGGCGCGGCGTTGCGGGAGGACGACGTCGTAGCCCTCGCGCCATTTCGCGAGCATCTCGTGAATGAGTTCGGGCGGATCCTGGAGATCGACGTCCATGGCGACGACGGCTTCGCCGGAGGAGTATTCGAGGCCGGCGAGGGTGGCCATGGGTTGGCCGAAACGGCGGGAGAAGCGGAGGAGTTTGATGCGCGGATCACTCGCGCGGTGCTCCAAAATGACGTCTTCCGTGCGGTCGGGCGAGGGGTCGAGCGAGAAAATGATTTCGTAGTCCTCCGTTACGGCCGAGAGAATCGGACGGAGGCGCCGGAGGAATTCCGGGATATTTTTTTCCTCCTTATAAACGGGGACGACGATACTGAGGAGCATGACTAAACGACGAGCGGAGATGGGAGAGTGGAGTTCGGCAAGCGGAGAGAGGAAAAACGAGTCATGGACACTAATCAGTACTTAATTTTTGGAGGCCGGAGGTCGAAACACGGAGCCACGGAGTCACCTGTGCTGAGAAAAAAAGCCTGCCGAGCGCGTAACCCACGAGGTTGCGACCCCTCTGGAAGCGAAGCGTGAATCCGGGCACATCGTAACAAAATAATGCGAAGCCGTATCGACGAAGCCGACCCCGAACCCAGTCTGAACCTACAAAACTGAAGGGTGACTTTTGTAGTTAGCCCGCTTGCGGGCGCTTCCCCGAGCGCGAGGAAGCTCACTGCCTACGTCCGACTCTCCCCCAAGAAACAGCCGCTGCTTGCAGCGTGGCTGCAAGCGGGCTGGTTAATCCCCGGAAAATTTTCCTACCAACAAAATTTTCCGACCTCAAATTCCGGGGCTCGGGGCCGAGGTCTTCCAACCGCTGACGGTGCCTCCGCCCGGCACAGCTCAACCGTTTTTCCGATTAATAAAACCGCCGGTAGAGGGTAAGAAGATTTTATTGGCAGGAAGATTTTCCAAGCTGCAGACAGGCGGGACCAACAACTCGAAACATACTCTCCTGTTTCTTCCCGTCGGGTAAAAGCCGCTTTTGTGGTTGGGGCTGAATCGTTACGGCTACGCGCCCTACCAACGGATGCCGAGGGCGAGGAGACGGGCAACGAGCGCGCCGCGGAAGCGGGTGCGGCGGGCGTAGGTATCAATCGTAGTCCAGTCGTCCTGGCGCGGGCCGTGGAAGCGGGTGCGGATACGAGCCATCTCGTCGGCGCCGACGGTGTGGATGGCCTGCGAGGTTTTTTGCTCTGAGTGCACCCGAAAGGCGCCGAGGAAATACGGAACCCGCATCAGTTTGCAGCCGGCTTGTTGGAAGCGGGCGAGCAGATCCCAATCGAGGGCGAATTGGAAACTGGGGTCGATGCCGCCGGTGAGATCCCAGGCGCGTTTGCGCCAGAAGAGGGTTTCCTGGGGGACGTAGTCGATCCATTCGAGGACGTGGGGATCGTGGCGCGGCATGATCCAGCGGCCGACGTCGCCGTCGTTTTCATCGATGATGATGCGGTGGCCGTAGATCACATCCACGTCGGGGTGAGCGGCGAAATATTCGGCGACGTAGCGGAGCACGCCGGGGCCGATGAGGTCGTCGGAGTTGAGCCAAGCCATCAGATCGTCGGGGCCGAGTTCGGGGGTGAGGCGGATGAAACCGCGGCGGATGGCGTCGGACTGGCCGGCGTCGCGCGCGGATTCCCAAGCGCGTAAGCGGGCGGCGTAGCGGGCGATGATCGCGGGGCTCTGGTCTTTTGAGCCACCGTCCTGCACGACGTAGAGCAGGCGGGGATAATTTTGATCGAGGATGCTGAGCATCGTGCGCTCGAGATATTTTTCCTGGCCGTAGCTGGGCGTGACGAGGGCGATCTGCGGGAGACTCTGGTCGGACAGGCGGGGGGCGGGAATCCGCGCGTCCCACACGAGCGGTTTGGGCGCGTGGTGGCGCAGGATGCCGATCTGCATCCAGTATTTCTCGACGACGTGTTTGAAGAGCCAGGCCGCGCAGGGCCGCCACCACTTTGCGCGCGCGTGGGCGGTGGCGGCCAGCCAGAGCTTCCGCAGGAGGGCGGTGGAGTCGGTGGAGTCGGCGGCGAGTTGCTGGATGACGGTTTCGCGCTCGGAGCAAGCGCGGTTCAGCACTTGAAGAACGGCTTCCTTCTCCGCGAGGAGGCGGCCGAAGCGCTTGGCTTGTTCAAGTGAGCCGTGGCCGGTGGCGTAATTTTCGAGCGACTGGTCGCGCTCGGCGAGCAGGGCCTTGAGAGCGACGATCTCGCGGTCGCGGAGAATGACGAGGGCCTCGATATTGCGGATGTGGACGGCGCGGTCCGCGAGGGCCTGGGTGGCGAGCGCGATATCGGGGGGGAGGAGCGTCAGCGTGGCTTTGAACTGAGTCTGATCAGCGAGGGCGGAGGCGTGGCGGGCGGTGAGGTCGGCGAGGGTGTGCTCGAGCTGTTTGCTGTGCGCGTCCTGTTGAAAAATGAGGCGTTCGCGTTCGTCGCAGACGGATTTGAGGGCGATGATTTCGGCGTCCTTCGCGTGAATTTCGACCTCCTTGGAGTTGATTTCGCGTTCTTTGGAATCGATCTCGCGCTCCTTGGAATCGATCTCGCGCTCCTTCTCGGCGATGGAAAGTTCCTTTTCGAGAATGGCGACGTCCTTTTCGCGGTCGAAGGCGGTGAGTGCTTCGAGCTTGTGCTGGCGTGCGAGATGTTCGGTGCGAAGGGAACGGTAACGTGAGGACGACGCGGCGATGAGGTCGCGGGTGGAGGCCGGGAGGCGTTCGATCTGACGCACGGCGAAGGGCGCATCGGGGTACGCGAGGGTATCGTCGAGCGCGGTTATGGCATCCGCGATGGTGATACCGCTGAGGCAAGGCGCGGCGGTGTCGCCGAAGGCGCAATCCCAGCCGCAACCGAAGCACGGGAGAGGCTGCACCAAAACGAGGCCGCGGCGGGCAGTCGGCGTGAAGCGCGGCCAGGTGCCGCCGCCGAAAAGGGCGACGATGGGGATGTCGAGGGCGGCGGCGAGGTGCATGGCGCCGGTATCGTTGCCGAGGAAAAGAGCTGAGTCGGCGATGAGTGCGACGAGGATCGGGAGAGAGTCCTCACGGCCGAGCCAGACAGCGGGCGAGACGAGTGCTGCGGTGGGCGTGCGGCTAGTGGCGGCGAGGGACTCGAGGTGAGCGCGCTCGTGCGCGTGGCCAACGAGCAAAGCGGGGAGGCCGTGGCGTTCCTGCACATGGCGGAGGGTGGCGGCGAACCGGTCGGCGGGCCACGTTTTCAGCGTTACGTTGGCGAAACCGGCGGCGGCACACAGGACATACCGACCGGGCGCGAGGCCTTGCGCGGACAGAAACTCGCGGGCGGTGGCGCGGGCGGCGATGGGCAGCGTGAAGGTTGGGGGCACCGGGATCGCCGGGCGGCCCAGCAACGCGGAGGCGAGGCGAAGGTTGCGTTGCGCATCGGGTTCGTCGGTGGGGACGGCTACTTGCTCGGGGAAAACCTGAGTGGCGTCGAGTTGCAGCTGGACGCGAAGCTGGGTGGAGAAAAATTCATCGTTGGCATCGGCGCCGAGGGCGACGTGGCGCGCGGCAGGGGCGACGGCGGCGAGGGCGACCTCGAGCCAGTTCCGACGCGAGGTGGCGGCGGCCACGAGGTTGGGGTGCAGAGACTCCACGAGGCGGCGGAGCCGGGTGAGTTCGACGGCGTCCGCAGCGGGGCCTTGGGCGAAAGGGTCGAACGTGGTGGGGAAAAACTCGATCCCGGGAGCGAGCAACGGACCGAGATCCACGTAAGGCCGGCGGATGAGGACACACAGACGCGTGGTCGGCCAGGCGGTCCGCAACGCTCCGAGCGCGGGCGCGAACAGGACGAGGTCGCCGAGGGTGTCGAGCTTGAGAAGGAGGGCGACTGCGGGAGCCACGTGGGGGGCGCGCGCGGTCATGGCACGGGGGCGGGCGCGAGATCGACCTGCAACAGTCGCGCCGAGCGGCGGCGGGTGTCCGGTGCGGGCAGAGGGAAATCCGCGGAAGCCTCGAAGCGGAGCATCTGCGGTGTCACCGAAGCGGGGATACGGACGATCACGGTGGCGTAGGCCCCCGCGGCGAGCGTGTGGGTCGTGAAGGCGGGGTCGGGGGCGACGGGCCGATCTGCGACGGGGACGAGTTGCGAACGCAGGACGGTGGTGGGCGCACCCGACCAGTCGGGGATTTCGAAGCGCAACGTGACGTTTTGGGCGAGCGCGTTGGCAGGGAGGTGAAGCGTGGCTTCGCGGGCCATCCAGCCGTCTTGATCGATTCCTTGAGCGGCGAGGCGTAGGGCACCGGCGGTGGCGAAGTCGAAGGTGCGGCTGGGGAGGGTCGGGAGAATCTCGAGGAGCGCGAGTTTGGCGCCCACGGACCGGTCATCCTCATCAGGGAGGGGGGCCGTCGCGGAGGGACGGAGGGAAATCCGCGTCGGGCCGGAGACGGTGGCAACGGGCAGGAGCCAATCGAAGGTGCCGGTGGCGGCGGGGAGTTCGAAGGCGCGACCGTTGACGTGAACCTGCAGCGTGCCGCGTCCGAGGGGCTGGCCGGGAAGTTCGGGGACGTAGCCGCGCAGGCGGAGACTGGACCCGGCGGGCGCGGCGCCGAAAATGAATTCGCTCTGCGGGGAGAGCCAGCCGTCTTCGAAGATACCGGAGAATTCGAGGCCGCGGGCGTGGACGAGGTCGGCGGGGAAATTGCTGAGCCGCATGGGGCGCGCCAGGGCGGCGACTTCGGCGGGGGAAAGTGCGGAGATGTCGCGGCCGTAGGCGACGAGCAGACGCGAGTCGAGGGGGATGCGGGTGTTGTAGAGCGACTGGAGGCCGCGGCGTTTGTAGGGGAACTGGACGGGCGTCTCGGCGAGGTCGAGGGCGATGTAGGCGGCACCGTCCTGCCAGATCGGGCGGAGCGGGCCGATTATGCGGTTGACCGCGCCGTGACCGACGAAACCGAGGGGAACGTCTTTTTGGGCGAGAATGCGCGGGCCTTCGGTGGCGGCGAGCACGCGTGAGCGCTCGGGCGTCCACGAGGTGTGTTTGCTGCCCATGAACGATTTGGAGAGCGCGACGCGGAGGTAGATTTCCTCGGTGGGTTGTTCGACGCGGATCAGCAAAAAACGCCCCAGTCCGGTGATGTCCTGCTGGCCGGTGTGGGGGTCCGCTTCTTGTTGATACATACCGATGCGGTGGCGGTCGCCGAGGTAGTAATGGTTGCCGCGCCCGGAGTGGACGAAGACGAGGTGGTTGGCCGCGGCGGGCGATGAGGCGGGGACGGCCTTGAAATAGACGGTGGGCTTGGCCGTGGTGTCGGGCAGGCGAAATTTATTAAAGAGACCGAGTTGCTCGCTGAGGTGGAGGTAAGCGTCGTGGGGGTCGCGCTTCGCGAAGTTCAGCGCGGGCGCGCGGAATTCGGTGTTGAAGAGCGTGGGCGTGAGCATCGAATCCGCGTCGCGCTGCGCGAGAATGGCGCGGGTGCGGACGAGATCCTGGAACTGGGGATGCAGGCTGACGAGTTCGTCGCCGAGGCGCTCGAACTCGATCGGGGCGATCTGCTGATAGTAGTCGCGGGCCAGAAAACGCAGGTCGGTGCCACGAAATTCGACGGCCGCAAGTTTGGCGGCGACGAGGTTGCTGATGTCGCTCAAAAGTCGCGTCTGGGGCGCGAGGGCGGGTGCCGACGTGCCGAGAATGGAGGCGAGTTTGGCCTCGGTGAAGCCGCCGCCTTTCTGGCCCTGCGAGACTTGGGTGTAGTAGAGAGCGCTCGGTGCACACAGCACCGCGAGCAGGAGCACGGCGGCGGGGGCCGTCCAGCGGGCGCGGGGTAGAGCGAGACACGCGCAGGCTAGGGCAGCGGCGAGTGCGGGCTGCATGAACATAGCGGTCTTGTAGAGGCCGAAGTCATTGCCGCCGGTGTAGAGTTTGACGCACATCGCGAGGAGCACCACGAGGAGCGCGGTCATCGGTGCCGGGGTGGCTCGCAGCAGGGTTTCGCGGCAAGAAACGACGATGGCGGTGACGAGACAGACGAACCCGCCGAAGATGGCGAGGGAGGTCAACGGCTCGGCGAACGTGACGGCGAGCGGCATGAACCCAAAGAGGTTGGCCAGGCCGGTCGGAATGAGGAAATACGGAAACAGCGAGAGGGAGAGATCGACGGTGCGGAAACCGGAGCCAAATTGATACGAAATCGTGAACAGGTAAGAGAGGACGTTGTGGCGGAGTAGGACGATGACGCCGACGATGCCATACATCACGAGGCCGAGGCGCGCGGTGGGGAAGGCCCGCGTACGCACCCACTCGATGGCTCCGACCAGCAAGGTGGTTAAGACCGCAAAGGCGGTGACCTCGGGGTAAAAAACGGCGAAGGCGGCTCCGACGATCGAGAGGACCGCGACATGCGGGACCAGCCGGCGGCGGGTCGCGGGGAGGCGGGCCGTGAGCAGCGCGGTCGCGGTAAGCAGCAGGGCGACACCACCGACCTGGGCGATGAGCTGGTAGAGCATGCCCAACATAAACAGCGGGCTGACGGCGAGGAGCGCGGCACCCAGCAAGGCGCGACGACGCCAGCGGCCGCGATGCAGCGTGAGGGCGGCGGCGGCGAACAGTTGCACGAGCCCAAAGCCCATGATCACGGGCATGAAGATTCCCAGGGCCCTCACACCCGTCAGCGCGCTGATCCACGCGAGCACATGTTCGCTGCCGAAACGCATCAGCCCGGGCACGTGCATGAACCAATAATATTGGGACCAGTCTCGGCCGGCGAGTTCCTCACTCGTCGGGACGCGCCAGAAGCCAAAGTCTTTGAAGCGCTCGGCGGCGAAGCAGTAGTTGACGAAGTCGTCGTTGACGTAGCTCAGCCAATTGAAACCGAAACGCAGCGCGGGCCAGCCGGTCCAGAAGAGCCCAAACGCCGCCAGCGCGAAAAACGGCGCGAGGGCGCGGGCCGGGAAGACGGGGCGACGCCACAGGAAAATGCCGAGGGAGCCCAGCGCGAGTCCCCAGGTCATCGGCCCGGCGAAGGCGCGGACGGGGAGCCCGGCTTGGTTCAACACCATAATAGTGAGCACGGCGGTCGCGAGGCCCGTGGCGGGCGCGAGGAGCCACGAACGCAAAATGCCACCGCGCCAGGAGCACAGCGCCAGCGTCGCCCGACCCAGCACGGTCAGGAAGAGGAAAAAACCGAAGGAAACTGCGAGAGCTGACATGGAAAGGACGGGCTACGGAGTTCAGGGACCGGGTGCAACAGCGGATCGCGCGGCGGCGCGGACGAAGGCGGCGCAGGCGTCGAAGGCACGGTCGGCGGCGAGGTCGAGTGCCGCGCGGGCTACGCCGGCTTGAGACGAGAGCGACTGGAGAGTGTGGGTCACGGTGGCCGCATCGGCGTCGGTCGCGAGGAGCGGGCACGCGAGTTCTCGGGAGA
>SYGN01000119.1 GCA_005799525.1 Opitutaceae bacterium
CTGCTGGCGATCGGTTTCAAGGGCGGCGCGGAGCTCGTCCAAAGCGGTCTCTCCGCCCAAGTCGCCCTCACGCTCGGCGCTGCCATCCTCACCGCGCTCATCGTGCCGGTTTACAGTTTCTATCTTCTGCGGCTCAAGCTGGATGTGCCCAATGCCGCCGCCATCGCCGCGACTTATGGCTCAGTCAGCGCCGTCACCTTCATCACCGCTGTCGCCTTCCTCGATGCCACGAAGACGCCCTACTCGGGCCACATGGTCGCCCTACTCGGGCCACATGGTCGCCGCGATGGCGCTCATGGAATCGCCCGCGATCATCAACGGCGTGGTCTTCGCCCGGCGAGCGTCCCGCTCCTTCGGCACCGAAGCCACCGACTGGGGACACCTCCTGCGTGACGCCTTTCTCAATGGCTCAGTTTTCCTCCTCCTCGGCAGTTTGTTGGTCAGCGCCATCACCGGCAACCAGCCCGGTGCCGCCGCCCTCAAGCCTTTCACGCAACACCTTTTCCCCGGTGTCCTCGCGCTGTTCCTCCTCGACATGGGCATCGTCGCGGTCCGGCGCCTGGGCGATCTGCGCCGCGCCGGCCTGTTTCTCGCCGCCTTCGCGGTGCTGATCCCGCTCGCCAACGCCGCCCTCGGCCTCGCCGCCTCCCGCCTGCTCGGCCTCGCCCACGGCGACGCGTTTCTCTTCGTCATTCTTTGCGCCAGTGCGAGCTACATCGCGGTCCCGGCCGCACTGCGCGTCGCCGTTCCCGAAGCCAACCCGAGTATCTACGTGACCATGGCCCTCGCGCTCACCTTCCCTTTCAACATTCTCCTCGGTCTCCCGCTCTACAAATTCGCGGTCAGCGCCGTCATCGGCCCGTGACTCCCCCACTCCATGCAAGCGCTCAAGAAAATTGAAATCATTCTCGGTGCCCCGGATTTGCATCGTCTCACCCGTCTCCTCGAAAAACACGGCCTCGCCTACACCGTCTACCATCACGTGACCGGTCGCGGCGACCGCGGCGTGCGCGGCGATGACGACCTCACCGCGTCTCCAGCAATATCTGTCTCATGACCGCCTGCCCCGCCGAACAACTCTCCGCCGTAGTTGAAACGGTGCGCCCACTCCTCAAAAAGACCGGCGGACTCTGCCTCGTGAGTGACGTGCAGAGTGTGATCCACTGAGCCGGCCGCCGTCGCTACTCCATTAGCCGTGCCGCCCACTCCGGCCGTGCCAACGGTCGCTCCTGCCACCTGCCAAAAATCCGATAGCGGCTCCGCGCCACCAGCCGATAGCCCCCATCCCGCCATCCCGACGGAAACACCGCGAGCACTCCGGCCAAGATTCGCGCCGGTCCGCCCACCGCGCGCAGCGCCGCAATCACACCGTCGGTCCGCAGGAGAAAACTTTTCCCCTCACGTCGACCCCACTCCGGCACGAACACCAGCGAATCAAAGTCCTCCGTCGGCAATCCGTTCGCCCGCAAAAAGCTCTGCGCCGCCGGACCCTGCAGCGGCGAAAACCTCAACCGCCCTCCGCGGTCGATCCGCAGCACGATCCGCACGATGCGATTGCACAGCCCGCACTCGCCGTCAAACAGCAGCACGGGACCGGAGGAGAAACGTTCGGGTGACGCCGTCATGGAGGGATCGCCCACCATGGGCGAATCCCGCTAAAAAGAAAGCCTCCGCCACTCCGCTCCGCACTCCTACGATCTCCTCAGTGACCTCGGCACACTACCAAAATCCCCCTCGACGCCATTCTCACCACACCACACGGTGACCTGACTCCACCTTGGGCAGCACGAAATAGACTCACCACGCTCCAACGGCTTTGCCACCGTCCGCCAACCACCGCTCACCTATCATGACCACGTCTCAACTCCGCCCTGCGCACCGCTTCCCTCTGGCCGTTTGCGCGCTCCTCATCGGCCCGCTGCTCTCCTCGCTCGTCGTTGGCCAGACGGCACCGGCCACTCCGTCAACCACGACGTTTGCCGCCCCGACCCCAAAGGCCACCGCCGAAAGCGAAGCCGTCACACTCTCCGTCTTCACCGTCTCCGAAGACAAGGACCTCGGCTACGAGTCCATGCAGACCACCTCCGGCATGCGCACCGCGCAACAGCTGAAGAACATGGCCAACTCGATTTCGATCATGAACTCGCAATTCATCGAGGACCTCGGTCTCACCACGATGGAGGAGATGTCCACGTGGATGGTGTCCGGCGAATCCAACCCCGACCCCAACGCCCTCGTGCAAAGCCGCGTCATCCTCCGCGGCGTCCCTAACGCCTACGCTCTCCGCAACGGCTGGATCTGGTATTCCCCGATGGACGCGTTCTCGACCGAAAAGGTCGAAGAACTGCGCGGCCCCAACGCGTTCCTCTACGGGGAAGCCGACGTCGGCGGGGCCAATAACCAGATCACCAAGCGAGGCCTCCTCAGCCGCGACCTCACCCGCGCCAAAATCATGGCCGGCAGCAACAACCTCTTCCGCGCGGAACTCGACCTCAACCGCCGCCTCGTCAGGGACAAACTCGCCGTGCGCCTCTCCGCGGTCAACAGCCACAACGATTCGTGGATCGACACCGTCCGCCGCGATTTCCGCGGCATCTACAGCGCCATTACCTACCGCCCAACGCAGCAAACGCTCATCACCGTGATGGCCGAACACGACCGCACTGCCGCCGTCCTCTCGCAAGGCATGATGATCAATGCCTTCTCCCGCGCTAACACCGCCACGCTCGGCGCCGTCGGCTATCTCTAAAACACCGCCCTCGGCACCGGTTACCGCGCCCAGGGCCGCGTCATCAGCACGGGCCCAGCTGTCGCCGTCACCAACTCCGATCTCATTCCCAAGCGCACGCAGATCAACGGCCCCAACGCCACCTACAACAACGCCACCACTTCCGTCACCCTCGAGGTCAATCAGGACATCGGCAAAAATCTCCACCTCCAGCTCAGTGGAAACTTCTACCAGCAAAACCTCGAAAGCTGGGGCGCCAGCGCCCGCAATATCACCCGCGACCGCAGCCCGCTCCTCACGAGCGGCCAGGCCAACCCGTATTTCAACGAGCTCTACACCGAGTATTTCCGCACCCATGCCTTCAACGGCAACACCGTCCGCGATATCCGCCTCTCCGCCGTCTACGACCTGAACTTCAATTGGATGAAGCAACAGTTCATCGCCAACGTGCAACAGCACCAGGACAGCCCGGGGCAGAAAAAAGCGAAATACGCAGAGTATCTCGACCCCACGAATCCCAATTGGGTCGGCACCATCAATCCCGCCATCACGCAGGCCGCGTTCGTCGCCAACCGCACCGTCTTCACGAACAACCGCTTCACCCGCCGCTACTATCTGCGCGACGGCCTCGATTCCGCTCGCACCGCCGACCTCGGCCCCGTCTCGGGCGTCTCCGCTTACTATCCCGATTTGTCCAACGCCGTCGCCGCCACCGGCCAGTTCATCGACCGCCGTTTCTACACGCCGTCGTGGGGTGTCGGCGCCTCCGGCTCCTATTTCAAAGACCATCTCTTCACGATGATTGGCTACCGTCAGGACAAATTTAACATGAAGACCACCCGCGGCATGGTGCGCGCCCAAAAGGACTGGGAAGTCGATTACATCGAAGCGTTCAACACCCCCGCCCAGCAGTTCGTCCGCTACAAAGTCGACGGCGCCAATTACGGCGGCGTACTACGCTTCAACGACATGTTCGCCGTCGGCTACAATTACGCCCAGTCGTTCCGCATCTCCGTCGGCCAAGGCAACGCGACCTTCAACGCCGGCGAACTGTCGAGTATCCCCGTCGGCGAGGGCCGCGATATCTCCGCCCGCTTCACGCTGCTCCAGGGCAAACTCGAGCTGAACTACGTCAATTATAACAACTTTACGCCCAATGCCCGCTTTGCCGTGCCCGGCGTGACCGCTGCGTTTCGCGACGAGATGGCCACTAACTTCGGCAGCGGGTTCGACGTCACCGCCACCGGCGACTACCAGACCACGCGCACCAAGGGCAACGAAGTCGCGGCCATCGCCAACCTTACCCGCAACTGGCGCCTAAGCGCGTCTTATTCGGACAACGACGTCTCCAACGTCGACCGCGTGCCGATCCTCAAAGAGTTTCAGGCCGAAGGCAAAGCCCTTAACAAGCCGACGCCCCTCCTCAACGATCTCATCTCCACCGTGCCCGAAGGCGTGCCCAACGGCGGCTTCACCAAGGCCCGCGGCAACCTCGTGAGTCGCTACGCCTTCTCCCAAGGCACGCTGAAGGGCTTCGCGATTGGCGGCGGTGTCAACTGGCGCCTGCGCACCTACCGCGGCGCCGTCAATCTCACCGGCGCAGCCGGCGCGGCCTCGACAAATCTCTACTCGCCCGCCTACACGCTCTACAACGCATTCTTCAGCTACAACCGAAAGGTCCTCAACCGCAACACGACCTTCCAGCTCAACGTCGATAATCTCTTCGACCAAGACTACTACCGCTCCGCCGCCATCGGCTCCGCCTCGTGGGGCGACCCGCGCTCCTTCCGCCTGACAGTCTCGACCGACCTCTAAGGCCGATCGCTGCAGTCGGCACGGCGGGGACGCTCGGAGCGGCAGGTGCAGTCAGAGCCCCCCCTCCGAACATTTTCTGGCCGAGTCTGCCGGAGCTCCCCCGCAAACGTCTCGGGGTCAGTCAGAGGGTCGGGCACAGGCACGAGTTCGTCGGCGCTGTCCACACTCTCACGAGTCCGTCGCTCCCTGTGCCGGCTCATCCGGGAATTTTCGGCGCGACTCCGCGTCGGTCGTGGTGTCTTCTCCGGTTTTTCGCATGACCTTCGACTTCGATACCGCCATCCCTCGCGACCACAGCGACTCCCAGAAATGGCAAAAATACGCCGGCCGCGATATTTTGCCCATGTGGGTCGCCGATATGGATTTCAAGTGCGCCCCCGCCATCCTCGCCGCCCTTCACGAGCGCGTAGACCACGGCCTCTTCGGCTACTCGCGGCCCGTAAAGTCCACCGTCGACGCCGTCGTGGCCGCCATGGAGCGCAACTACGGATGGAAAATCGACGCCGCTTGGATCGTCTGGCTCCCCGGTCTCGTCGTCGCCCTCAACGTCACCGCTCAAGCCTTCGCCGAACCCGGCGACGAAGTCCTGACGCTCTCGCCTGTCTACCCACCGTTCATGTCCGCGCCGAAAAATTCCGCGCGCGCTTCCGTGCACGTACCCTTCGAACTTCAGGCCGGAGCCTGGACCATTAACTGGGACGCCCTCGAACGCGCCGTCACCCCACGCACGAAACTCTTTTATCTCTGCAATCCCCACAATCCGATCGCCCGCGTCTGGCGCCGCGGGGAACTCGTGCGCCTCGCCGATTTCTGCGGGCGCCACAATCTTGTCCTCTGCTCCGACGAAATCCACTGCGACCTCATCCTCGATCCGGCGCTGAAACACATTCCCACCGCACTCCTCTCACCCGAGATCGCCGCCCGCACCATCACGCTGATGGCACCGAGCAAGACCTACAACGTCCCCGGCCTCGGCACCTCGTTCGCCATCATCTCGGACGCCGCGCTGCGCACCCGCTTCGTCCGCGCCACCGCTGGCATCGTCGCCGAAGTGAACAATCTCGGTTACGTCGCCTGCGAAGTCGCCTATCGCGACTGCGAGCCTTGGCGCCAAGCCCTCCTCGCCTACCTCCGCGGCAACCGCGACCTCCTCCTCACCACCGTCGCCCGCGATCTCCCAGGTATCGTGATCGAGGCCCCGATCGAGGCCACCTACCTCGCGTGGCTGAATGTCTCCGCGCTGGGTCTCGCGGACCCCATCGCGCACTTCGAACAACACGGCGTCGGTCTGAGCGAGTGTGCGTATTTCGGTGCCGCCCGCGGCACCTATGTCCGGATCAACCTCGGCTGCACGCGCGCCACCCTCACCGCTGCGTTGCGCCGCATGAAGCTCGCGCTCGCCGCCCGTTGATGCGCCCCTGCAATCGATAACCCAATCGGTTACCGTCGCCTCTTCGGCCTGCCCCCCCCGATATCCATTTTTTCGTCCCTCTCAATTCCGTGCGCCGCCTCGCCCGTATCCTCTTTTTCACCGCAACATTCACCGCCCTCGCCCTCGCGATCCGGCAACACGGCTCTCTCCCCGAACGTGTCGCCACGCACTTCGGCGCCAGCGGGCAACCCAACGGCTGGATGTCGCGCGATTACCACACCATAGGCCAAGTCGGTATTTCGCTCTTCATCGGCGGACTGTTCTTCGCGCTCACCCTCTATCTGCCGCGCGTGCCCGCACGTTTCGTCAATGTGCCCCACCGCGACTACTGGCTCGCTCCGCAACGCCGTGCTGAGGCCTTGGCGTGGCTCGGCTCGATGCTCTGTTGGCTCGGTGCCCTCCTGCAGGGTTTTCTCGCCTATGTGTTTCACGAAGTCTGGCGCGCCAATCTCCTCACGCCGCCAGCGCTGCGCCTCAATTCCCTTTGGCTCCAGCTGAGCCTCTTCATCATCACCGTCGGCCTCGTCATCACGCTCCTCTTCCGCTTCCGCCGACCGACGGGCGACCGGTGAGGCCGTTGACACTCCGATCCGTTCCTCCACGTTGCGCCAATGACGTCCAGGTGGGTACCGCACCTTGCTCGGCATGATTGAGACCGGACATTTCCGAGCGTTACCCATCTTGCCTGCCGACGTTTCAAATTAGCCGCTGACCATGCGCCTCGGGCCCTACCAACTTTCGTCGAATCTCTTTCTCTCGCCGCTCGCGAGTTACACCAATTTGCCCATGCGCGTCACCGTACGCGAACTGGGCGGACTCGGTTGGGCCACCACGGATCTCGTCAACGCCCGTTCCCTCCTCGAGCGCAACCCCACGGCCCTCAAGCTCGTCGCGTCTTCCCCCGAAGATCGCCCGATGGCCATCCAGCTCTTTGGCAGCGTGCCCGAGGAAATGCGCGACGCCGCCGTGATGTGCCAGGAACTCGGCGCCCAATCCGTAGACATCAACATGGGTTGTCCCGTGAAAAAAGTGACGAAGATCGGCGGCGGCTCCGCCATGATGACGGAACTCGATAAGACCGCCGCGCTCGTGCGTGGCATGATCGATGCCGTAAAGATACCCATCACGGCGAAAATGCGCCTCGGTTGGGACGAGGAGAATCTCACCGCGCCCGACCTCGCCCGGGCGCTCGAAGGCGTCGGCGTCGCGGCAATCTTTGTCCACGGCCGCACCCGCGCCCAAGGCTTCGCCGGTCGCGTCAATCTCGCTGGCATCCGGTCAGTCGTAGCGGCCGTGCAATCAATTCCTGTGATCGGCAACGGCGACATCACGACGCCCATCGCGGCCCAACACATGCTCGACGAAACCGGATGCGCCGGCGTGAGCATCGGTCGCGGCGCGTTCTACGATCCGTGGATTTTTCGCCGCACGGCCCATCTGCTGCGCACGGGGGAATTGCTGCCCGAACCCGATTTCGCCGAACGCCTCCGCGTGCTCCGCCGTCACTTCGAGCGCTACTGCGAATTCTTTGGCGAGGAGCATGGCGCGCGGCTCTTTCGCAAGGTGGCTCCGTGGTATGCGAAACGTTTCGGGCCCTCCAAGCCCTTTAAGCGCAGCATCCTCGCCATCAACTCGCGGGCAGACTTCGCCGCCGCCGTCGCCGAGTATTTGGAGTGGCGCGCGCACTTCTGCAACGAGCACGGCGCGCTGAAAGAAAAATTCCAGCCGGGACCGATGATCGCCTCGTTCATGCGCGATCCCAACGCCACCGATGTGTTTGACCGTGACGCCATCCCCGTGCCCAAGGGCGCGGTGGACACCTGGTGAGCGGGTCTGTCTGCACCTGGTGAGCGGGCCCCTTGCGCGTGCACTCCGCGCACGATAGCGCGGCGCGGAGAACGCGCCCGCCACGGGCTACGGCTGGGGCGCCGGCCAGCGTGCTGGATATTTCGGATACGGCGGGATCGGATAATCCTTCGGCGGATTTTTCGCCAGCTCCGCCAGTACGATTTCGACGCCTCGTTCGAGCTGGGGGTCGCGACCTTGGCGGACGAGTTTGGGATCGTGTGCCACCTCGACGTCCGGGGCGATGCCGACGTTTTCAACCTCCCACTTCCCGTTGAGATCATAGAGAGCCATATGCGGCGCGGTCACGGTACCGCCGTCGATGAGCACCGGATAGCCGCCGATGCCCACCAAGCCGCCCCACGTGCGCGTGCCGACGATCGTACCGGTGCCGGCCTTGCGGAAATACCACGGCAACGCGTCGCCGCCGGAGCCGGCAAATTCGTTAATGAGCATCACCTTTGGCCCGAAGATCGCGGCACCCGGCGAATCGTTCACGGCCCCTTCACGCGTGACGATGCGGGTGCGCAGCGGACGGTTCAGGTAGTCGACGATGTAGTCGGCGAGTTGGCCGCCGCCGTTGAAGCGCTCATCAATCACGGCACCTTGCTTGCCGACCTGTGCGAAGAAGTAACGGTTGAAGCTGGTGAAACCGGGCATGGCGGTATCGGGCACGTAGACGTAGGCGATCTTGCCGCCGCTAAGCGCGTCGACCTTGCGACGGTTACCTTCGATCCAGGCGAGGTTGCGCAACACGGACTCACTCGCGACCGGCACGACGGTGACATCGCGCGCGCCCGTGCCGTCGGCGTTCGGGCCAACCCGCAACACGGTCTGTTTCGACACGGTGCCCGCAAAGAAACTGAAGACTTCATCGTTCGCCCGCAGCTCACGGCCGTTGACGGCAAGGAGTAACTCGCCGGGCTTCACGTTGACGCCCGGCTCCGTGAGCGGTGCCTTGGCGGACGGGTTCCAGTTCTCGCCGTCAAACACGCGCGCAAATTCGTAGCGGTCGCCCACGATTGTGTAGTCGGCGCCGAGGAGGCCCACCTTGATTTCCTTCATCTCGGGGCGGGCACCACCCGCAACATACATGTGCTGGATGCTGAGCTGGCCGAGCATTTCGGCGAAGAGGTAGTTGAGATCGGCGCGGCTCGCGATGCCGTCAAGGAACGGCGTGTAGATGCGCTCCGCCTGGGTGAGATCGATGCCGTGGTAGCCCGCGTCGTAGAAAAAGTCCCGCTCGATGCGCCACACTTCTTTGAACATCTGCCGCCACTCCGCCCGCGGCTCAACCCAGACCTCGAACGCATCGAGCTTCAGCGCACCCTCGCCCGCTTTCGGCACCTTGTCAGCGCCGCCGATGAACCAGCTCGTACCGGCTTTCCACAGCATTTTCTCACCCTTCGCGGCGAGGTGAAATTCATCGACCCCCTCGAGAATTTTTTCCGTCTTGCGCGTCTTGAGATCGAAGCGTTGCAAGGCGGATTTCCCGCCGCCCTCGCCGCGACCTTCCGCCACCAGCGGACCTTCGAGCAAAAAAAGGATACCTTCCTTGCCCGCAGTAAGCTGGCCGTAATTTTTTTCCGGCAACGGCAGCGTGATGATCCGTTGGCTGAGGCCCTCGAAGTCGATGACGACCTTGACCGGCTTTTTATCTTTTTCTTTCGCCGAGTCGTCGGCGGGCTTGGCAGTGGATTTTTCGGCGGAGTCGTCGGCCGGTTTCTCGGCGCCGGCGATTTTCGGATCGCTGTCAGGCTGCTTGTCTTTGTTTTTCGCGTCGTCCTTTTCCTCGTCGCTTTCCGGTGCCAGCGGCGAGGGAAGATTTTTGGCCAGCACGGCGAGGTAGACGGCACGCGTCACGGGATGCGCGTTCGAACTCATGTTGAAGCCGACGGAACTCAGGCCCAAGTCAGTGCTGGCGGTGAAATAGAGGTATTTGCCGCTCCGGTCCCAGCTGAGTGAACGCGTGTCGCTCAGGCCGTCGGTTAACGGCGTCACCTTCGCGGCCTCGAGCGAATAGACGAAGATCGCGCGATGGTTGTTCGGCAGCTGCTTGACGTAGGCGAGCCACTTGCTGTCAGGCGACCACTCGATCGCGACTCCGCGACTGCGCAGGTCACTGTCGAACTGCACCGGCTTGCCGGCGGCGAGATCGAGGAGCCAGAATTTTCCGCGTTTGTCGCTATACGCAATCTGCTGGCTGTCAGGGGACCAGCTGAGATTGTAGAAAAACGAAGGCGACGGCCCAAGATCGATTTTGCGTACGGTGCCGAGGCCGGTCTGATCGCGGAGGTGAAGCGCGTATTCACCCGCTTCGTCGGAGAAATAAGCGATGGTCTTGCCGTCGGGCGACCACGACGGATCCCGATCGGCGACGGCGGGCGAGCGGGTGAGGTTGCGCATGTCGCCCTTTTCGGCGGGCACAGTGACGATCTCGCCGTGCGTCTCGAAGACGGCACGCGCGCCAGTCGGCGAAATGGCGGCCTGCGACAACTGCCGGGCCGCAATCTTTTCGAAGTGCGGGCGCGTCTGCGGCAAATCAGCGGAGAGGCGCACGGGTACGGCGCGCTCGCGACCGCTCGCGAGATCAAACAAATGCAGCGAACCGAACTGCTCATAAATGATCGCGCCGGGGCCGGCGGAGGCAGATTTCAGATCGAAGCCTTCATTCTTCAAGAGCGAGGTGACCGCGCGGCTCTGGACGTCGTAGCTGAAGAGCGTCGTGGCGCCGGCGCGATCGGAAAGGAAATAGATCTTATCACCGACCCACATCGGGTTGAAGTCGTTCGAGTTTTCGCGGGGGATGGGCGTAATTGCTGAATCGGCCAGCGAAGCGATCCAGATCGGCGACGTCTTTCCGCCGCGATAATTCTTGATGGCGATATACGCATCGCCCGCGCCGCCGCGGCGGTTCCACGTGGGCACGTAAGCAAGCTGCGCAGCATCGGCCGAAAAAGCACCCTGCACACCCATCGGAAGCGGCACTTCCGTCGGAAACCCGCCGTTGGCCGAAACCGTAAAGAGTTTTTCAAACCGCGAGTAGGCCTCGCGCGAGGAGCGGAAAAGGACGCGCTTGCCGTCGGGCGTCCAAGCGAGCGCGACGTCCGTGCCCGGATGCATGGTCAGTCGGCGCGGTTCGCCGCCGGCAGCCGGGACCACGTACACGTCCTCATTGGTGTCGAAATTTCCCGTGAACGCCACCTGCGTCCCGTCGGGCGAAAACAACGGGCCGCTCGCCGTGCCCGGATCGCCGACGACCAGCCGCCGCGCGTCGCCACCTTCGCGCGCGACGCTCCACAGGCTGCCTCCATAGACGAAAACAATGTGGGTTTTGCTCAGCGTGGGCGACTGCAACAACAGCGGCCCGTGCGTCTGCGCACCGAGCGCGCTCAGTCCGACTGATAGGATCAGAAACAGCAGGGTTATTTTTTTCATAAAAGGAGGAGCGGACGCCCACCGCGCGGGGCTGGGCGCGAGGCCCGTAGAAGCGGTGGAGCGAAGCATATATTTTGGTGGTGCAAACGACAAAAGCGCCCGTCTTGCACTGCCAGCCCGCGTCCACGAACCTCCCCGCATGTCCAACGTCGCTCACTTCTGGGAGCTGATCCTCGGCACCGTCATCGCTCTGTTACCGATGATCAACCCGCTCGCTTCGGCACCCACGTTTCTCGCGATCACCGAGGGCGACACGCGCGAACGGCGGCTCCAACAGCTCCGCTTGGCGTGTATTTACATGGTGGTGATCCTCGTGAGCTTCCTCGTCGGCGGACGCTTGATCATGGCATTTTTCGGCATCTCGATCCCGGGCCTCCGCATCGCCGGCGGCATGCTCGTCGCCGGCATCGGTTCGGCCATGCTCATGGCTCCGCCCCGCGATCCGGAAAAGGAAGATCCCGCCCATGCCGCCGCCCGCGCAAAACGCGACGTCGCCTTCTCCCCGCTCGCGATGCCCATGATGAGTGGCCCCGGCTCCATCGCGGTCACCGTCGGCTTCACGTCTCTGTCCACCGGCTGGCTCGACTATATCGCGATCATCGTCGGCATTTTGATTGTCGCGGCGATCACCTACAGCACGCTCCGCCTCTCGGAGCGCGTCGTCGGAGTCATCGGCCTCAACGGCATGAACGCGCTCTCGAAAGTCATGGGGTTTCTCATTCTGTGTATCGGTATCCAGTTTGTCGTGAACGGCGTGCTCGGCATCGCCACGGATCCCACCGTAATCAAACTCATCCGCGAGGCCGCCCTCGCGAAGTAACCCCGCACGGAGCGCTCTCGCTCCGGCCACCGGTCCCGCCGCGCGCGGAGTGCGGAGCGCACGCGGCCGCGCGAAGCTTAGTTTTTCTTGGTCACAATCGCCCCGGACTTATCTTTGAAAATCAATTGTTTTTTCTCGGAGTCGATTCCGTCGAACATGATGCCGAGGGCGGAGTCCACCACGTCGCCCGCGCAGGCGAGGCGGCCGTTCAAGATGATTCTCGCCGGTGAACTCTGCATGGTCCCCGTGATTTTTACGTTGGCCACGAAGGCGCGGAAAGCGGGACTCGCCTCAACCACCGCCGCGCCCCCCGAACTCGTCGCCGAGACTCCGGGTGCGAGCGTGGCCGCTGCGGTAGCCGCCGGCTGGTTCGCCATCGCGGTGCCTTTTGCAGTGACGGCGCCACCGGAATTTCCCGCCGCCGGCTTTTCGGGCACATCCTGACCCGCCGCCAGCGGATCAATGCGGGACTGGCCGCTGGCGGCACGGGCTGCGACCGCATCCTGCGCCTTGTTGATCGCGTTGACCGGCGCCTTTGCGAGCGCGTTCATCGTGTCCGCAGGGGTGAGTGGCCCGGCAGCTTTGGTCGCCGCACTGGCCGGGACCGGGGTCGTGGGAGTCGGGGCGGCAGCAACCGGGGCGACTACCGCCGGCTTGGGTTTCACCGCCACCGGGGGCGGCAGCGCGGCCGGCGGTGACATCAATTCCGTCCACGCAAAATATCCGCCCACGCCCAGCACCAGCAGCGCGGCGGCGATGGCCAGCAGCACGTTTTTCTTCAAGGCCGGACGTTGCTTCGCGACCACCGGAGCCGGCCGCGCCTTTGGGGATGCCTCCGCGGGAACGGCGATGCGCGGGATCGGCAGCGCGTTGTGATCGGTGGAGAGAGGTGCGACCACGAGAAACGGCTGGAGCGGTTTCGGCGCAGCCGAAGACGAGGGCGGCCCAACGGCGGCACTGGCCTTCACCGGGGGCGGCGGGAGCGCAGATTTTGGATTCGCCAAACCAGGCGGCGGAAGAAATTTCGGGCCGGGCAGAGGCGGCGCCACCGGAGCAGCCGGCGCGGGCGGTGCGCCCACCTTGGGATTCAACTTAAATTTCACACCTTCTCCCGCAAGCGCCGCCGGCGGAGATGCCAAGGGTGTTTCCACCCTCTCCCCCGCCAAGGGTGCCGTCACTGCGGCCGGTTCTGGCGCAACGGACGCGGACGGAGGCTCGATTGCCGGCGGAGTCTCGAACGTTAACGTCGACACTGATCGCGGAACTCCGACCGGAGCCGCCGCAGCGACCGGGGCGAGCATCCGGGGCTTAAGTCGCACGCGCGTTGCCGCGGTCGAGGCCGCACCCTCGCCCTCGACGACCAGCGCGATCGCTGGGGCCGCCGGTGCCATAATAATTTCCGTGGGCGCGGACTCCGGCGAAACCGCCGCAGGTGGCGGGGCGGATTCTACTCGTGCAGCCGGCGCTTCCTCCGCCGCCGGCGCAGCGGGCGGAGGGGGCGCGGCCGCTGCGAGAGCGGCGGGCGAATCGGGAGGTTTCAGCCTCGGTTTTAGGCGCAACGCGGGAGGCGGGATCGATGGCTCTTCACTCATGCACGCCAGCAAAGCGACATTTCGTCGCGGCGCGAAAACAAAAAGTTTCCCTCGCCGTCTCCCTCCGACAGCACCACGTTCACCCCTTCGTTCTCTCATGATCCCACGCCTTTCCCTCACTTCCCTCGCCCTCGCCCTCGCCGCCCTGTTGACCACGGGTTGCCTCTTTTCCAAAAAATCGAGCGGGCCGAAGGAAAACCCCGCAATCGCCGGCTCGGTCGAGGAAAACTTCAAGGTCCGCTGGATCGACAAACGCGCCGCCGAGCTCACCGCGCAGGGCAAATCCGCCGACGCCGCGCGCACGCAGGCGGCGGACGAGTTTGGTCAGCGTTATCTGTTCAACGCCCCTCCACAGAAAAAATAATTGGCCTGGTCGGCCCGCACCCCACTGCGCGCCACCCACGAACACCGCCGGCCCGGACCTTGATACCCCGCCCCGACGTCGTCGCGTGTCCTTTCGGGCCCTCCCCTCTCCCGCCGCTTCGCACCCCTCCGCCAAGGCGGGTGCCCTCGCGTCGGCGGTCTGCTACTTCGCGTGGGGCCTCGTTCCGCTTTACTGGAAGCAACTCGCGAGCATCAACCCTCTCGAGCTCATCGCGCACCGCCACGTATGGTCGCTCGTTTTCGTCTTCGGTGTGGTCTTGGCCCAGGGCTCGTTCGGTCACGTTCGCGCCGCGCTCAGCACGCCGCAGTCGGCGGCCCTAAACTTCTTCAGCGCCACCCTGCTCACCGCCAATTGGCTGATTTACATTTGGGGCGTCAACACCGGCCACGTGATCGAGTGCAGCCTCGGCTACTTCCTCGTGCCGCTCCTCAACGTCGCCCTCGGACGTTGGCTCCTGCATGAGCAGCTGCGCCGCCTCCAGTGGATCGCCATCACGCTCGCCGCCCTCGGTGTCGGCGTGATGATCGCGCAGCTCGGCCGCCCGCCGTGGATCGCCCTCGCGCTTGCCGCCAGCTGGACCGCTTACGGCTTGCTGCGAAAAAAATCTCCGCTCGGCTCCCTCATCGGTCTCACCGTTGAAACTCTCCTCCTCGCCCCGTTCGCCGTCGCGTTTCTACTCTGGCAACACCACACGGGCACCGGTGCGCTCGGCCGCGTCGATGCCGCGACCCACGTCCTCGTGCTGAGCTCGGGGGTGATCACCGCGGTCCCGCTGCTGCTCTTCGCGTTCGGCGCTCGACGCATCCGGCTCTCGACCATGGGTCTGCTCCAATATCTCGCACCCACCGTGCAATTCGTACTCGGCGTTTGGGTTTACCACGAGCCCTGCCCGCGCGAACGCCTGCTGGGTTTCACCTTCATCTGGGTCGGCCTCGCGCTCTACACCGCCGACAACCTCTGGGCCCAGCGGAAACAATAATTCTGCGCCCCCGTCCACCAACGCAGGCTCGACGCCAACGGGTCCCTACCTTCAACTCCTCTGACCCATGAAAAACATCCGCCCCGCCCTCTCCGCCCTCCTTCTCGCCGCGCTCTTGCCGCTGGCCTTCGCGCAGACGCCCCCCGCAGCGCCCGCCAAAAAAATCGACGCCTCCGCGCCAATCGCCAAGGCCGACGCCAATGGCGTTATCAACGCCGGTTTCCAAAAGGCCCACGAGTCCTTCCTCGCCCGCGGCAAGGCCGGCCCAATCGACGTCCTCTTTCTCGGCGATTCAATCACCGCCGGTTGGGCCAACGCCTCCCGCGCGCATATCTGGGAGTCTTTCTACGGTAAAAACCAGCCCGCCAACTTCGGCATCGGCGGCGACCAGACCCAGCACGTCATCTGGCGGATCGAGAACGGCGAGCTCGACGGCATCAAGCCCAAGGTCACCGTCCTCATGCTCGGCACCAACAACACCAGCCCCGCCCCCATTGGACACACTGCCGCTGAAATCGCCGCGGCCGACAAAAAAATCGTCGAACTGATCCGCGCGAAAATCCCCGGGACCAAGGTTCTCCTCCTCGCCATTTTTCCCCGTGGCGCCCGCAAAAATCCGCAGGGAGTCATCACCGACGCCGCCATCACCGACGCCGCTCGCCGCACCGAGATCATCAACGCCGTCAACGTCGAGCTCGCCAAACTCGACGACGGCAAGAACGTCCGCTACCTCGACATCAACGCCTCCTTTGTCGGCCAAGACGGCAAGATCCCCTTCGCGATCATGCCCGACCAACTCCACCCGAACACCGCCGGCTACCAGCTTTGGGCCGACGCGATGAAACCGCTGCTGACCGAAATGTTGAAGTGAGACCGCGCGTGCGGCGGGCGAGCTAGCGCCAAGGAAAAGCCGCCTGCCGCCTTTGCGCTCGTCGCCATCTTGGCGTGAGGAACCTGCCTGGATACTGGTGCTGCCATCCGCGCAATCCGCGTCCTCCTCGTTTCAACTGCCTTTCTTGGATTCAGCGAGTTCCTAACCGTGTTCATCCGTGGCGCTCTTGGCGCGGGCCACTGCGCTGGAGGTAGCGGCAAACCGTAGCGGCAAAAGGCCCCGTGGAGCGCGTCATCGCCCGTACAGTCGTCGGCGCTTACGCGGGGCGCTCGGCGAATTTTTCACCGACTCATGAGCCGGTGAAAGGGCGTCACCCCATCCGCCGGGCGCGGCGCGCACGGCGCACCAAGCAATGTAATATCAATCGCCCAAAAGATTCAGCCCTTGATTTGCCGGGTAGCTGCGAGCGCGAGCGAGTGGTGTTTCGACGATCGTCCAAATATCACGAGACGTTGGTATAAATATATAGACCCCGGTGCCAGCCCCAGGGCATTCCACGGCAAATATTCGCGGCAGGTCGGGAGGAGCTTGCTCGCGACTCGTTCGCCCATTGTCGCGAGTCAGCTCACGCCCACGCGTTCCCACCAAGCCGAAGCCAACTTCGGGGTACTGGACCCATTTCAAAAAAAAGAGCCCGGGTGAAATCACCCGGGCTCGGTCTAAGGCAAAAATCTTCGCCCGCGTTTACGGCAGCTCGTAGATCTCGATGATCGCTATACCCGACGTACCGTTGGCACCGACGACCTGCGCGGAGTAGCTACCCGGAGCTAAACTGACGATCATCGCGGCATCGGCGCTGGCAGCACCGAGCGCAAAGGCACCGACTTGGGCGGAGACCGCGGCAATGGCGGCGGCATCCGGCGAGGTGCTCCAGCTGGAATTCGTGGCAACCGTCACCCCATCCTTGATGAGCGTAAGCTGCGCTTGGGCGAGCGCGCCCTGGACGCCGAGGGCCGTCAGGGTCGGGCCGACGCCACGGATCAGGACCCGCTTTGGCACCGTACCGGAAACGACGATACCCGCGATCAGCGTGCTATCACCGCTGCCGGTGTTGGCGCGGGTCGAGATATTGAACAGCTTCTGGCCGACCGCCGGAGCGGAGAGATCATAAACTTCGGCGAGCGCGACACCCGGGGTGTTATTGGCGGTGCTGATCACGGCGGTGTACGCACCCGGTGCGAGTGTCATGAAGATCACGGAGTCGGCACTGGTGGCACCGAGGGCATACGCACCGGCCTTCTCGGTCGCCGCGATGATGGCGCTGAGATTGCCGCCCGTGGACCAACCGGTATTGGAGGCGATCGGCGCGCTCGTGCCGGACCGGAAGAGCTCGAGCTTCGGCGCGGCCAAGGCGGTGGCGATGCCGAAGCTGCTCAAGGTCGGCCCGATGGCCCGAATGAGGACAGGCTTGGACTCCTGGCCCGAGATGACAAAGCCGGCGATGGTAACGGAGTCACCGGTGCCAACGCGGGCGCGGGTCGAGATATTGGCTAGGCGCTGTGCGCCCAAGACGGCCTCGCTCGCACCCGTAAACGTCGTCGCCGTGGAGCCAGACGTCACCACCACGGTCAGCCCCGATGTGTCGGGCGCGATCGTCGCAACGATGGACTGGCGGGCAGTCGTGATCGTGATGCGGTTGTTGCCGTCGAGGGAGCCTGAACCACCGTCAGACGTAGCCGACGTCTGGACAAGGACGAAAGCCTGACCGGAAGCACTCACGATGCCGTAGACCGCAGAGGACGTGTTTGCGGCGGCGCCTTGGTAGGCACCGGCAGCGGATTGCGCCAGACCGGTATCCGGCGAGCGCGTGCCACTCAGGACCGCGCCACTGACTCCGCTCACCAGACCCGTGATGGAGCCGTCCTCGTCGATCGTACCGGAAACCGAAACGGCCCCGTGCGTCAACTGGAAGGTACCCAGATCGGTCACCGAGAATCCCGTATTGCGCAGACCCGTCGAGCTGCCGGGGAGATAACCCAAGAACACGCCGGTGTTATCGCCCCGGAGGTAGATGGCGTAGTTACCTAGGGCGCCGCCCAACGAGCCGAAGTAGGTGCCGGCAAAACTGCGGCGCACCACCGTAACTGCGGTTAAACTGGAGGTCGCGGAACCCGCGGAATTGGTCACCACGACGTCGTAGTTGACGGAATCGGCGAACTGCAGATTGGCCAACTGCAGGGTGGCTCCGGTCGCTCCGCTGATCGCGACACCGCTCTTACGCCACTGGTAGGTGGGAGCAGGAGCGGCACTGGCACTCACACTCAGGGTCGTCGAACCGCCCACCACCACGGTGCGAGCCGCAGGCGACGCCGTGATCACCGGGGCCGAAGCCGAGGCAACGACAGCGAGGGAGGCCAAGGAACTGAGGCCCCCGCCGACACCGTTGCTGATGAGCACGTCATAATTTCCAGAGTTGTTCGCTTGAACGTTCGCCAACGTCAGCGTGGAACTGATCGCCCCGGCAATCGCGATGCCGTTGAGGCGCCATTGGTAAGAGGGGGCAGGATAGCCGCCCGTTTCCACGGCGAACGTCACCGCAGAACCAGCCAACGCCGACTGCGCGCGGGGTTGGGTGACGAAGAACGCCGGCGCGTTAACGTTCAGCACCGCAGCGGCGGAGGTCACGCTGCCCACGAGGTTGGTAACAGTGACGGAATAACCGCCCGCCGCTACGGATTGGGCACCGGCGACGACCAAGGTCGAGGAGGTCGCCCCGCTAATCGCCACTCCGTCTTTGCGCCATTGGTAACCGAAGGGCCCCGTACCGGCGGCGGTGACGCTGAAATTGCCATTCTGGCCGCGGGCAATCGTGCCGCCGATCGGCGATGCGGAAATCGTGGGTGCGGAGATGATCGTGAGCGCAAACGACTGCGTGATGCTCACGCCGTTGTTGGCGGTGATGGTCAAAGCCAACGGTGACGCTGAGCCGTCGGGAGCCGTGCCACTGAGCACACCGCTCGTCGCATTCAACGTCAGCCACGCCGGTAGACCCGTCGCAGTAAACGTCGGCGCTGGCGAGCCCGACGCGGTCACGGTGAAGCTGGCGGCTTGCGTCGCATTAAACTGCGCGGTGGCTCCACTGGTGAAGATCGGAGGAACAATGAACGGCACCACGGTGAGGGCAAACGTCTGCGTGACCGGAGTGCCGTTCGTCGCAGTGATCGTGATCGCGAGGGGCGAGCCCGTGGTATCAGGGGCCGTGCCGCTCAGGACGCCGGTGGTGGCGTTGAGCGTCAGCCAAGCCGGCAAACCGGTCGCCGTGAAGGTCGGGGCTGGATTACCCGTCGCGGCCACAGTGAACGTCCCGGCCTCGGTCGCCCGAAACTGCGCGGTGGCCACGCTAGTGAACACCGGGGCGGCAATGACCGTGCTCAGGGTGGCGGCGTTCGACGTCCCGTCCGGAGTGATATAATTGGTGACGACGGCCCGGAACTGATCCGTGTGCATCGCCGTAGTGATCGCGGTAACGGTGAGCGTGGCGGTGGTCGCACCGCCATAGGTGGCGTCATTCGTGATGTTCACGAAGCCCGTGGTGGCGGCGGGCTGGCGTTGCCATTGGAAGACCGTCGGCGTCGGGGAGCCTGTGGCTGCGACGGTAAACGTCGCGCTGCCACCGGGTGCAACGGCGACGCTAACTGGTTGCGTCGTGATCGTCGGTGCCGTCGTCGCACCACTGCGACGAATCGTACGGTTCTGAGAGTCAGCGATGTAAAGGTTAGATGCACCGTCTACCGCGATACCGTTCGGTTGGTAGAACCGGGCACCGGCACCGGTGCCGTCCGTAGAGCCTAAGGAACCGGCCAGACCGGCCAGCGTGGTCACCTCACCCGCGACCGTGATCCGGCGGATGGTGTGACTAAAGGTGTCGGCAACGTAGACCACACCCGTGCTGTCGACGGCGACACCGTGGGGTTGGTTGAAACGGGCGACGGTGAGCGCTGCTCCGTTGGCCGAACCAAACGATCCGGCCGTGCCCGCATAGGTGCTCGTCACGTTGCCGGTCGAGATCTTGCGAATCGTCGCATTGTTGGAATCTGCCACATACGCGTTGCCCGTCGAGTCGACTGCAATACCGGTCGGAAACGCGAAGCGAGACGCGCCCACGGCACCATCGGTGCTCCCCCGGACACCCGTCGCACCACCCATCGTGGAAACGTTGCCGTTCTGCGAAATCCGACGAATGAGATGGTTATAGGTGTCAGAAACATAAGCTGTGCCCGTGGTATCCACAGCGACACCAAGGGGGTAATTAAACCGGGCCGCAGCGCCGAGACCATCAATGGACCCGATACTTCCCGCCGTGCCGGCCAGAGTTTGCACGACGCCACTGGCCGAAATGCCACGGATCGTGTGGTTGTTCGTGTCGGCCACATAGACGTTGCCTAAAGTATCGACCGCCACACTCGAAGGTCCGTTGAAACGGGCAACATCAGCTGCACCGTCAGCGCTGCCGGCGGCATTGACCAATCCCGCGAACGTCGTGACCACACCGGCCGTCGTAATCTTACGGATGACGTGAGCGGTAGGATCGGCGACATAGAGATTGCCCGCACTGTCGGAGGCAATGGCGCCAGGGTTCGTAAATTGCGCGGCTGTGCCGGTGCCATTGACCGTCGCGATCACGCCAACCGTGCCGGCCACCGTGGTGATAATGGTGCCGGTGCTGACCGTGAGAGTGGCGACGGTGCTTGTTGCGGTCGTCGAGGTATTAACCGTGTTGGTGGCGAGACACTGGAACTGGTCGCCGCTCATGCCCGTGGTGGCATTGGCGATCGTGAGGGTCGCCGTGGTCGCTCCAGCATACGCTCCACCGTTCGCAATATTGGTGAATCCGCCGCCCGCCGCCGGTTGGCGTTGCCATTGGTAGGTCGGATCAGGGGAACCCGTCGCGACGACGGTGAGAACCACCTGCTGACCAATCGATGCCGAGACACTGGCTGGTTGGGTGGTAAATCCGGGGGCTGCACCCGTGGGAGTCACGCTCAGCGTAAACACCTGATCCGACACGGTCACGACCCCCGCACTGGTGGCTCGAATAGTAAAACTAAAGGGCGAACCGGTATTGTTGGTCGGTGCACCGGTGAGCGCTCCGGTGGTGGCGTTGAGCGACGCCCATGACGGGAAGGTGCCTGCGATGACACTAAACGTTGGCGCCGGCGACCCGGTGGCCTGCAAAGAGAAACTGCCCGCGACATTCAGCGCAAAAATGGTGCTGTTTAAGCTGGTGATCACCGGAGCCTGCTGGACCGTCAGCGTCGCCGCGACCGAGGTCACCGGAGTGCCGACCGTATTGCTTGCCACAACCTGAAACCGATCTCCACTCATAGCAAGCGTGGTACTGGAGATCGTCAGCGTAGCGGCCGTCGAACCTGAATAAACTCCGGCGACATCGGTCATCGCAAGGAAACCGCCGACGCCGCCTGCCGAACGATACCACTGGTACGTAAACGTCGCCGGGGTGCCGCTCGCAACGACCGCGAACTGGGCAACGGCACCGAGCGCCACAGCTGTGTTCGCCGGCGGGGTGGCGATGACTGCGCCATTTTGCACCGTGAGCACGAAGGCCTGATCCGACGCAGGAGTTACGCCATTGCTGGCGCGGAGGGTAAAATTGAAGGGAGAGCCCGTGTTATTCGTGGGCGTGCCGCTTATGACACCGGTGGTTGCGTTGAGCGACGCCCAAGACGGAAAGGTGCCGGCCGGAACCGTAAACGTCGGCGCTGGCGAGCCCGTCGCCGTGACGGTAAACGTGCCAGCAGTATTGACGGAGAAGTTGGCCGCAGCGGCACTCGAGATGGTCGGGGCCAATTGGACGGTCAGGGCGGCCGGGGTCGCGGAGACGACCGCAGCACCGACTCCATTGGTCACGGAGGCGCGGAACTGATCACCCGACATTGCGAGGGTCGCATTGGTGACGGTCAACGTCGCCGTGC
>SYGN01000120.1 GCA_005799525.1 Opitutaceae bacterium
CTCCCCCAACCAGAGTTTGTTGCCAAACTCCACGTCGGCTCCGGCCTTGCCCCGCTTGAGCACCTCCACCTCGGCTTCATACAAACTCAGGACTTTCTCCCCGTTGGGCACCGGGTGCCCGCCGATGATGCGTTCGTGCGCTTGGCTGATCGCGGCGGGCAATTGTGCAAGTATATTATCGATACGAGCAATGATCGCTTGCGCCTGCTTTTCCGTCAGCGCCGTTTCCGCCCAGTGCCGGGCCAGCAGCGCGCGGTGCGCCTGGGCGTGGCGCGTGACTTTGTTTTGCAGCGCCTTCATCTGCCGGAGCACGCGCTTGCGCTGTTTTTTCGCGTCGGGCCGCCAGCCGCTCGCGCTCATCACCATTGTCAGTTTGTTCATGTCGCTCAAAAACTCCAGCGGGGCCTGTGGCATGCGCTGCTTCAGGCCCTTCCGGCGGATGAGTACGGTGGCCTTCCTGAGCGTGCGGGTGGCGTCGCGCAGGAGCACCCAGTCGACGGGAAAGTGCATGTTCGCCTTGAGACAGGTGCTGTCGAGAAACACGTCCATCGTTTCGACCACCTCGGTCAGACCCAACGGCTGCGGCGCGCCGGCGCTGGCCGGGGTCACCGCCCGGGTGACGAGCTTGAGGTGGATTTGCGTCATCGTCTTCTCGCGGACCCATTTGCTGTAGCGCTCCAGCGCGCTCTTCGAGGGAACTTTCACCCGGTCCAGCTCGCCGATGCGCAGGAACCATTGCGCAGCAGGCTGCTCTCGGCCGCGCGGACCGCAAAATCCCGAAAAGTCTGGCTGGTGAGCACCCGCGCGACGTTGCAGCGCAGCGCCAGCACGCTCTGGCGGGCGAACGACTGCAGCTGCGCCGCGGTGGCGGCGACCCGTTCGGCCGGATTCTCCGCCACCGCGGCCTGGACGAAGGCCGCCTCGACGCCGCCTTCGACCAACATCCGATCGATCGTCACCAACCGCTCGCGATAGACTTGGAAGTCCACCGGTCCGTAGACGCAAGGCAGGGCTGGACGCAGCGAGGGTTGATAGATCATGGTCGGGGCGGTTTGGATTGTGGTGTTCGTTTTGTTCACATCAAAGACCTACGACCTGAACGGGAGGCATGGAATGGCGAAAGCCGCTCCATGCCTCTTTAGTATCGGATCTGATCTGCGATTTTATACGTATGATGTTCTATGATACACCGGAGATCGGCGGCCGCCGCCGGAGCGCCCGGCCGCAGGGACAGCCTCAGCGGCACCGCCCTCGTGAGCGTTCCGCTGCCGGGCCGCCAAACGCACCGTCCAATTTATAGACCCGGTTTTTGCCCTCAAACCTGTCTTTTGACCTCGCCAATCGTGTTCGCCTCGCGCCGCTTTTTCTCGTCTCACCCATGAAAAATGGGGCCACCGTCGTTTTGGGACAGGCTCTAGCTAAGCGCCATTCGGCCCTGACCCTGACTCTGACCTGCCCACCACCTTTGCGGGAACGGGTGCTGTGGCTGGAGGCGGCCGACGAAGAATCTGAATGACTTGGCCATGCTCCTGACGGAACCTAGGAGGCGGGAGCCCGGCGGCGCGGCACAACTCAATCATGTCGAGCGTGCCGGTGCCGGCCCGCTCGATGTAGCGGGTCAGAAACAGCGGCTCGGCAATCAGCGGATTGCGCGGGATCGACGGATGCGGTTTGCGAAGGGCTGCCGCGGTCAGCGGCGGATACAGCTCGCCAGAGTTCCAAATTTCCAGCCGGTCGGCGAAGAGCATGATCTGAACCGAGGCGTTGGAGGCGTAATCGCGATGAGCGATCGCGTTGACGATAGCCTCGGACACGGTATCGGGCGGGAGTTCGTAAGTTTCCGGGGCCTGATTGCTCCTGGCGCGCGTGCCGACGGCGCGGTCAAGCTTGGAAATAACAAAGTCTGGCGCGCACGACGAATTCGTATGCGTCCGGAGCGTCTTGAAAGCAGCTCTCACGATTCAAGGCGGAGTATGGCTGACACCATCCGTCCCATCCCGCGTGATCTGCGGTAAAATCTCTTGCGATCGAGAGGCGCTCGCGGCGACCTGCTGCTCCCCTCTCTACGGTAACTCGTAGACTTCTACGATGGCGGTGCCGGCGCTGGAGCCGATTCCGCTGACGCGCGCACTGTAGGCGCCGGGCGCAAGGGTTACGAGGAGCACGGCGTCTTTTGTCGCGGTGTCCGCGAGGGCGAAGGCGCCGACCGAGGCGGCGGCGTCCATGAGCTGCGCGTCGCCGCCCCAATTGTCGTTCTCCGTTATCTTCGAGCCCGTGTCGTTGTTGAACAGTTCCAGCTTGGGATCGGACATGACACCGCCGAGGCCGAAGATCGTGCCGAGCGAGGGGCCGATGCCGCGCACGAGGACCGTGCGAGCAGTCGAACCGCGGAGCACGAAGCCAACGGCGAGATTGGCACCAGCGTCGATTTGCGTGAGTGACGAGAGGTTGATGAGGCGCGGGCTGGTCGCGGTGCGTCCCGTGCTGTTATCGTAGATTTCGGCGATGACGAGGCCGCTGGTGTCAGCCTTGCCGGTCACCTGCACGGTGTAACCACCAGGCGTGGCATTGGAGAGTGCGGAGCTGTCGAGGCTGTTGGCGGGAAGGGCAAAGGCACCCACCGCGGCAAAGGCGGCGTTGAGCGGAGTGCCGCCGCCCCAATTGTCGTTGTTCGCGATGGGCGCGGCGACACCGGCGGCGTTGAGGGTGAGAACGGGGTCGGCGAGCACACCGCCAATGCCGAAGGCGGTATTGAGCGTGGGACCGACCGCGCGAATGAGGAGAGGGAGCGAACCGGAAAAATTCAGCGGACCGACGACGGCGCCGACGGTGAGGACTTTGGCGCCCGGGCCGGCCGTGGTGAGGATGGAGAGGTTGACGAGGCGGCCGAGGTCCGTGGTCGCGACCGGGTTCACGATGAGCGTGGCGTCGCGACTGGTGGTTGCGCCTGCGGAGTTGGTGGCGATCACCCGATACGTTCCGGCGTCGAGGGCTCCCGCGTTGAGCACGACAAGGTTGGCGGACGTAGCGTTGAGGAGATCCCCGTTATTGCGCTGCCAGCGATAGGCGGTGGCGCCCGTGGCGGTTGAATTGAAGACCACCGTGGAGCCAATCCCCACCGTAACCGAGGCGGTGGGCAGCGTCGTAAACGCGGGTGAGCCCACCGCCGTCGAGTTGACGGTAAGAATGGCCGATTCGCTCACGGTGGTGCCGGCCGAGTTGGTGGCGGCCACGCTGTAGGCACCGGCCTGCCCAAGCTGGACATTTGTGAGGGTGAACGAAACGCCGACGGCGGCAGGGATCACGACGCCATCTTTGCGCCATTGAAATGTCGGGGACGGCGTGCCACTCGCCGAGGCGGTGAACGTAACGTTGCTACCGACCGCGACGGTCCGACTCGCCGGTTGCAGCGAAAAAACTGCGGTGACCGGGGTGGCGGGGGCGATGACGAAGGCGACCGTGGTGGGGCCGTAGGCATCGCCGCGCGCGCCGGCATTTTGGTAGGCGGTAATCGCCGCGAGGAACGTGCCACTGGCGGTCGGCGTGCCGCTCAGGGTGCCGGCGGAGCCGTTGAAAATGCCATTGGCGGCAACGCCGGTGATCGTGACACCGGGCGGGAGACTAGTGACGCGATAAGAGCCGGGCGACGCAGGGGAACCGCTAACGGAAAAGGCGACCACGGGGACCGCCGCACCGACGGTGCCGGAGACCGAGGTGCGGCTGACGACGAACTGCGTCGCGCCTGCGAGCGCGTGGGCGGCACCGAGCGAAGCGACGGCGGTGAACGCGGAGCGCAGCACGTGGCCGACGGGGGACGCGTGCACGAGCGACTCAGCTGCGGAGACGAGGCGCAAGAGCGGCGTGCGCTGGAGCAGCGCAAGGAGCGCGGCGACGGGGAGATTAATCCACAGAAGGTAGCGATGGAAACGGAGGAGGAATTTCACGAAGGAGAAGAAGGAAGGAGGAGACGCAAAGGCGAGCTGAAGTGTTGGGCGACGGGGTCGCTTAATTGCAACCGCACCCGCTGCCGCCGACGCCACGGCCGCCCGTGGCCGTTTCACGGGAGAAGAAGGTGTGCTCGGCTAGGGAGCGTGCCAGCGGGTCGCGGCCGGGGTTCATCGTGTAGTCGGTGAGCGCGGCGCGCTCCCACGGCTTGACGCGGACGAGGTTCGTAGTGGTGCAACCGGAGGAGCAGGCGGCGAGGAGTGCGGCGAAAAGGAAGAGGGAGAGACGGAGAGAACGAGAGCGAGGGAGAACGGGCGAAGTGCGCATGGAAATTTAGATTTTTTCAGCGAGGAGCGTTTCGATTTGGGAACGGAGGAGTTTTTCGGTGGCGGCGCCGTGGAAGCCGTCGTGGACGAAGCGGACTTTGCCGGTACGATCGACGAGGTAGCTGGTCGGCATCGTGGGGACGCCGACTGCTTTCACGAGCTGCTGCTCTCGGTCGTGGAGGGTGGCGAAGGGCGGCGCGAGTTTCTTGGCGAAGGCGGCGGCGGCGGCGGGTTTTTCGTCGACGCTGATGGCGAGGAGGACAAGACCGCGCGGGGCGAGATCGGTGTGGATTTTTGCGAGGGAGGGAAAGGAGGCTTTGCACGGCCCGCACCACGAGGCCCAGAAATCAATGAGCACGACTTGGCCGGCGGTCGCCGGCACGGCGGTACCGGAAAACGCGACAACTCCCGCCGGAGCGAGCGCGGGAAACGTATCCCCTACCTTGATATCGGCGCGGGCGAGCGCGGCGAACGCGAGGGTGTACGCGCTCAACAGGACGAACAATGGCGGGCGTAAAGCCCGCCCCACCAGCAAGGCGATCAAAGAAAATGCACGCACCGGAAATGCGATCAGCCGTATCCACGTAGTCGCAACCAGCTTCACAGATGAATGATTGAGCGCCAAAAGACGTCGGGCTGGCGCTTGTCGCCACGCCGTGGTTTTTCGTCGCGCAGCGGCACGTCGGTAAGCGACGGCCCTACGCTCGACTGAATGGTTACCGCCGAGAGGAAAGCCATCCACGGGGCGGGTGTTGGGGTTAGTTCGAGGCGACATAGTTAAAAAAGCCCCGGGTTTGGGCGCGGGTGTCGGACGTGAGGAGAAGACCTTCCGCGCCCGGGCAGGCTTGGATGAACTCGATGCCCTTCGGGACACCGAGCACGAAGGCGGTGGTCGAGAGGACCCCGGCTTGGAGGCAGGAGCCGGCGAGGACGGTGGCTTGCGTGCAGCCGTTGGCTACGGGCCAACCGGTGCGCGGGTCGATGATGTGGCCGTAGCGTTTTCCACCGACGATGAAGCTGCGCAGATAATCTCCGGAGGAGGCGACGCCCTTACCGGTGACGCCGATGCTGCCGGCGGCGGTGCCGGGGCGGCGCGGATCTTCGAGACCAATGTGCCAGGCGGGACGACCGGGAGGAGTGCCGAGGGCGCGGAGGTCGTGGCCAAAATCAACGAGCGCGCTGGTGATGCCGTGGTCGAGCGCGAGCTGCGCGACGATATCGACGGCGTATTCTTTGCCGAAGCCACCGAAGTCCAGGGCCATGCCGGCCGCGGGAAGAAAGACGCGGCCGGGTGCGCGCTGAACTTGCTTCCAGCCGACGAGCGCACGGGCGGCGGCGATCTCGGCGAGGGAGGGGACGCGCGGTGATTCAGCTTGGTAGTTCCAGAGACGAATCAGCGGGAGCATCGTCGGATCGAGCACGCCCTGGGTCATGAAGTGCAGCGTGTCGCAAAGCTTGAGCAGCCCTTCCATCTCGGCGTCGACGACGATCCAGCCGCGACCGGCGGCGGCATTGATGCGGCTGATGAGACTATCTGCGCGAAAACGGGAATATTTGGCTTCGAAGGCGGCGACCCAGGCAACGGCGGCGCGCTCGAACGTCACGGCCTGATCATCGCCGGTGGGGGCAGTGTAGTGGACTTCGCATTGCGTACCGAGGGCGGGAAACGTGAGCTTCCGCAAAGGCAACGCGTCGGCCGGCCCGGATGGAGCGGGCGGCGGGGTGCGGTGTTGTTGAGCGACGATGGACACGAGGGTGGCGACGGAAGGGAAATCTAGAATCTGGCAGCAGGTATCTAGAATCTGGGATTTCGGAATTTTCGGAGCGGCGTGACGGGTTACCAGGAGAATTTGACGCCGGCGGTCACGATGCGGGCCTTCGCGTAAGCGCTCGCGGGGGTGACCCCGTCGCGACCGTGCATGTCGTAGTGCTCGAGGGCGGCGTCGAGGGTGAAGGCGTCGGTGACATTCCAGATCACCTTGAATCCATAGGTGATCGTGCGGAACGCGGAGAGGCGGAAATCGGAGGAGTAGAACGGCCCGGCGACGCGTGGTGGGCCGGAGGCGGGAGCGAGCGAAGTGTTGTCGAGTTTGTAGCGGTAGAAATCGGCGGCGGTCTGGTCGTAAAAACGCAGCCCCGGGCGGAGTATGATCTTTTCTCCCACGCGCTGGAACCAGGCCACGTCGAAGGTGTGCGCATCCGTAGCGTAGGTGTCGCGGTAGTAGCGATAGCTGGCGTCGACGGCACCGCGAAATTCAGGAAAGCTGCGATTGAGGCCGAGGAAGAGCATACCCTTGTTGCGCTCGTGGGGACGGTTTTCGGGAAAGGTGAGCGGGAGTGAGACGCCGGGGAAGAGCTCGGTGTTTTTTTGCACGAGCTTGTATGGGTCCGCCAGAAAACCGGTCGCGCGGGCCCAGGTGACGTTGAGCGAGACGGACGTGCGCGGGTCGAGCAATTGGGTGACGCCGACGATGAGATCGTTGGTGCGTTTCTTCACGAGGGGCCGTTGGAAGAAGACCTTGATATCGTCGTCGGTGCCGGCGACGCCGGCGAGGAGTGTGGTGTTTTTTTGATTAAAGTCGGTGAGTGTATTCACCGACCAACCCGTGGAGACGTAGTCGCTCTCGCGGCTGTTGCCGACACCTAGGGCGATGTTGATTCCGGAAAATTGGCGGGAGAAGTCGGCATTCCACGCCTTGCGGCGATCCGTGAGTTTCGAAAGGGGCACTTGATCGCTACCGGCCGGGGCGGGTTGGCCGCTCGGAGTGGCGCCGGTGATGGCGTCGAGGACGCCCTCGAACTTGAGGTGCAGCGCGGTGCCGAGGGCCTGCTGAAAATAGGCCCCCTGAGTTTGGACGGCGATGCGACCGTTCGCTTCGCGGTAGTCGGAATATTTATAGGCGACGGAATTTTCGGCGCGGACGTCGCGCGGAGCGAGCCAGACAAGGAGCGTGGCGAGGGCGAGCGAGCGAAAGTTCGGAAGCGGCTGGGTGGGCATGAGCGGGCGAGCGGAGAAAGGGCGTGAGGGTCGGGTTCGGCTTAGGACGGGCAACCTTGGCGCGGGTTCCCCGCCGTCGCAACCGAGGATGGGTAACAAATCGTGCAGATTTTCCCGGCGCCCGGCGCTCGGCGTCGCCGCTCAGGCCCCGGAGTCGAGCGCGGGAGGCGGCGTTTTAACGAGTGAGGTTCACTTCTACCGAAGAGACCGTGAGCGCGAGGTTGAGTTGCGCAGGATTGGCGCGGTCCGAGTTCAGCGTAAATTTTTCGATGCCGATGTAGGGCGAACGCGCAGACAGGGCGACGTAGAATTTTTTGAGGGATTCCCAGTCGGCGCGGTTGATGGTGTAGGGCAACGTGTGAATCGAAATCTGGCCGCTGCTCTGGTCGGTCGGCGTGCCGCTGCTCGTATTGCGGAGGCCGGCTTCGGCGGCCAGCGTGCCGACGGCCGCGAGGAGACGGGTGCCGTCGAGGGTCTGCGCCGGGTCGAGGCGGCTCGCGGCTTTTTGAGCGGCGTTCTCCAAGACCTTGCGGTTGTCGAGCCAACGCTGCTGATCAGCAAGAGCCACCGTGGTGGTGTGCTGTTCGCGCCAAAACGCGCCCAAGCGTTTGCTGGTGTCGGAGAGCCACATGAGGACGCCGAGGAGGGCGAAGGCGACGAGCAGAAGTTTCTCGCGCAGGAGGCGACCGAGGAAAAAGGCGCGCAGGGTGCGAATCACAGCAGAGCTCCCGGTTTGATGGCGTCAGATTTAAAGGTGATCACGAGGGTGAAGGTGGCGTTTTCGCCGCGGGCTTGGAGGCCGCGAGTCTCGACGCTTTCGATACCGGCGACGGCTTTGAGGGCGGAGGTGTAGACGGAGACGGTGCTGACGCTGGTGGTCTGGGCGTCGATCGAGACCGTGTAAATGCCGCTGCCCGGAGTCGTATAAACGCGACCGAAATAAATCTCCTTGGGCAGGGTCGCTTTGTTGGTGCCAATGACCGCCATCATCATCTCCCACGGGAGCAGGCGCTTCGTGGCGAGATCGTCGATCCGGCGGCCGAGCGCATCGGAGGTCATGATCTTTTCGACGAGTGGCCGTTGGGCGCGGAACTGGGTGTCGCGCACTTTTTGCCAGGCGCGTCCACCGATCAGCCCGAGTTCGCCGATGGCGAAGAGGCCGAGCGCGGCGGCGCAGCCCAAGGCCACGCGCCACAGCATGATGTCGCGACGGCGCGCGGCGCGCAGGGAGGCGAGTTCGCCTTTGTCGCGAACATCGAGGGCACTGGTGACGGTCCCGGACAGGGGCGAGACCCAGTCACCGGAACGAAAGGTCACGTCGCGATCGCTGCGGGCCCGTTCGGCGGCGGGCGGCGCGGTGAGGTCGATGACGGTGTGGCTGCCGCCGGCGTCGCGGATGAGTTCAGCGCGGAGGCGAGCGCGGG
Source organism: Opitutaceae bacterium (assembly GCA_005799525.1). Classification (GTDB taxonomy): domain Bacteria; phylum Verrucomicrobiota; class Verrucomicrobiia; order Opitutales; family Opitutaceae; genus GAS368. Next base: position 8,694 of record SYGN01000120.1, read on the forward strand.
CCTCCTCGAGTTGGGCTGGCTCGGGTTCAGGCGTGCCGTCCGGAGCGGCTGGCAGCGGGCGGAAGAGGACGGAGGCGGGGACGCGAGCGTCGGTCCAATGAATTGCCGTCAGGCCTTCCGGGGAGGCGAGAATGACGGTGGTGGCAGGCTTGGCTTCGGCCCCGAGGAGTGCAGCAAACGACGGCAGCACGAGTGCGGAGCCGCTCCACGCGGCGATTTGTTCGGCGGTGAAACGGCGGCGGTAGGCCGCGAAGGTGAAAGCGGTCTCGGCGCCGGGCGTCCAAAAATAGCCGTAGAACAGTTGCGCGATGGGAAAGGGTGAGACGGCTTCGAGCCCGAGCTCGATCTGAGTTGCGGCCTCGGCGGGGCTCGCACCGACGGCGACCGGGAGGGCACGGGTGAAGAACAGACCGTCGGGAAGGAGGGCGACTTTGGGCGGGGGCGGGCCGGCGCGAAGAGTGGCGAGAAAACTCATGAATCAAGGTTGCGGCGGTGGTGGTGCTGGCGGAGGAATCTCATCATTTTCTCGAATTTCCAAGAGCGTATATGGGTAGTTGAGATTGCGCGAGGCGGCATTCTGCGCGGGCGCGCTCGGGTTTGCAGGCGGCGGCGGCGCGGTAGCGGCCGTGGTGGTAGCGGACGGCTTGCCAGTCGCGGACGTTGCCTGAGTTTGCACCGCTTTAGCGGCGTTACCGGCGGTCACGACGCAGGAAAGGCGAAACTGGGAGCGACCGTCATGAACGGTGAGATTGATCCGGAGAGCGCTGATCGTGGTGACAAAGGCGGCGGAATTGCCACCGGTGCCGCCGGTGATGCGATCCGCTTCATTGGGATTTTGAAAAAACGCGGGGCCCTGCGTCCGGTAACTGCCCTGGCCCGAGGTGTAGTCGGTGAGGTTGCGTTGTTGGGTCTGATCGAACTGGCCGAGGGCCCGGAGGACGTCGGGTTTGGCGGCGTTGAGGTTGGGTTTCGCGAAATCGAGCAGTGAAACGTTGTCGGCAAAGCGACGCCAGAGTTCGTTGGGGCGACCGTCTTCTCCGTAAAAAATTTCGCGCACCTTTTCGATCGCGGCGAGCTCGTGATAGGAGCGCAGGGGGCGACCGGGAGCTTCGTAGGGAACGGCGCCGCGGTCGTAGTCGGGGGTGACTGCGGTCGTGTAGGTGTGGCCATGTTTCATCCAGCCGGCGAGGGCGTCGGCCGCGGCGTCGGCGTCGGCGACGGAGAGCTCCCACACTTGGAAGAGGCGGGAGAGAATCTGGGCGTTGGCGTGGGACAGGGAGAGTTTCGAGCTCTCGTCGTCGAAGGAGATTTCGACCGTGCGATCTTCGGTGGGGGTATAGCCGACGAAGCCGAGCGGGTCGTTCCAGCCCTCGGCGGGACTGTGCAGGCCGTTGGTCGCGAGGCGAAAATCCTCCAGCACCGCAAGGGTCACTTCGAGGGCGGAGTAGGCCTCCATCCGTAATCGGCGGGCTTGGGCTCCCCGGTGTTCGACGAGGAGATCGTTACCGGCTTTTTCAATGAAGGCGACGAGGGCGAAGGCGGTAAACAAAATCGTAATCATTACGATCACGAGGACGCTGGCGCGCGGCTGCGCGCGGCAGAATTGCCGATGGGCGATGGGCGACGGACGAGTGGGCGCGCAGGGAGTCATCAGAAGAGCGGCAAGGTGCTGGTCGGCGCAGGCAGGGTAATGACGGATTCGCGCGTGAGTTTGTTGTAGACGAACTTCAGGCGCAGGCGTTGGGGCGTCAGCGGGTTGCCACTATTGTCGAGCTTGAGCGTGGTCTCGGTGGTCCAGCGCTTGAAGTCGGCGTCGTAGTATTCGTAGGCCAGCGCGGTGACGAGTGGCGTGACGATGGTTTCGCGGGGCGGATCGGACTCGAAATTTTTCTCGAGGCGCGAGTGCCAGAGCAAAAAGAGGCCCTCGCGGTCGCGCACTTGGAGGGAGCAGACGACTTCGGGGAGAGGGCGCTCTGGCCAGACGAAGAGGCGACAGCCTGCGGGAAGTTCGAAGGTGAGGAGCTTTTCGGTGGCGCCAGACTGGGGACGGATTTCCTGCAGAGCGATGGGCGCGACGTTGGGGCGCGCCGCAGGCGGGAGGACGGCTGAGCGAAGTTCGCGATCGAGAAAACGAGTCACGGCGCGCGCGTGCTGATCGAAGAGATGCACATCGGCGCCGCGGCCCCAGAGCTCGCCCATCGAAAATACAAAGGTATTGAGCGAGACGAGCATGAGCGCGACGAGCGCGAGCGAGAGGAGGATTTCAAGCAGTGTAAACGCGCCGCGCGATGCGCGATGGCTGGGTCGCCGGCCAAGGGCTGAGGATGAAAGCCCAAGGCCCCCAGTGCGGCGGGTTGCAGGCGGGTGGGGCGGCGCGCCCGCATGTGCGGTTGCGGGATGGAGCGCGGAGCGTGGGGCCTTGGTCATTACGCCTTGGGCCTTCATTTTTTCTTCCCCTGCATTTCCGCAATGCGCGTTTTCGCCTGCTCGCGGAGTTTGGAGCGCTCGCTGGGATCAATGGACCACGTTGGGCGCAGCAGCATGAACGTTTGCACGGTCTTTTGCGCTTCGGTTTCGCCGAGAGCACTGATCGTGCAGGTAAAGTTCACTGAAAAAAGGTCGGCCGTGGTGGTGGCAAGAATTTCGACTTCCCATTTGGTGTGGCGGCCATCGGCAGTATCGAACTCACCCCCTTGCTCAAGTTTCTTGCGGTCCGGTTCCGTGAGCACCAAAGAGCGCGCGAACGTGAGGTCGGCACTGGATTGGGCGACGCGCTCGACGAGCATGTAGCTGTTGAGGACGTTGACGTAGGCGGAGGCCAAAATGATTGCTGAGAGAGCGAAGATCATAATCGCCATCAGGACTTCGACCAAGGTGAAGGCGCGAGGACCGCGAGTGCGCCCGAGCGGAATTGTCGTCACGGCGGCGGGGCGTTGGGATCGGCCGGAGTGAGGACGGCGGCGCAGGTCCACGGGTCGATCCCGAGCGTGGTGACGGCGCCGTTTTTCTGAATCTGGCCCCGAAACGGTGAGCAGGTGCCGTCGGAGTAAAACGTCACAAACAAGACCGTCTGCGTCTCGACCGCGACGCCCCCGAGGAGAATCATGCTCGCGCCCTTTTGCGTGGTGAGAAACGTGAAGACGAGGTCGTCGTTGGGTGGGGGGATCGGAAACTCTTGAATGGTGGCGTCGATCCCTGAAGCGTCGGAGAGAATGAATTTTTTTTCCTTGGGCTCGAAGCCGAGGCGGACGTCTTGGCCGGTCTTCAGGGCAGTCTTGCGGCACGCTTGCACCGTTTTCCAAAACACTTCGGTGGGAGTGGCCGTGCGGTCGTTGAGCAAGGCCGCGGAGCCGCCGATGAGCACGCTCCCTAACAAGGCGATGATCGCGAGAGCGAGGAGGATCTCCAGCAGCGTGAAACCACGCGGTGCGCGGTTTGCCTGGAGCGCAGAGCGGAAGGAGGCATCACAGCGGGTGGGCCGGGACCGGGGCGGGTGCACGAGGTTTACGTTTCGGGTGCAGGCCGCGGGCGACGAGAACGGGTCACTTGGGCGCTTCGACGGAGTGGGCATCGTCCCAATTGCCGATATCATCGGCGGTGCCGCTCTGTTTGTCGGGGCCCTTGGACCAGAGATCATAGCCACTCTTATTTTTCTGGCCGGGACTCGCGTATTGGTAGGGCTCATTCCACGGGTCGAGGGGAACCTTGCCGCCTTCGATGTAGGGGCCGCGCCAGCTGCCGGCTTTGTTGCCCGGTGCCGTGATGAGGGCCTGCAGTCCGTCGGCTGTGGAGGGGTAGTCACCCATCGTCATCCGGTAGGTAAACAGAGAGGTCTTCATGCTCTCTTTGACGAAGAGCTGGGCGGTGGAGGCTTGGGCGCCGCCAAAAATTCCGGTGACATTGGAAATCGCGAGGCCGGCGAGTAGGCCGAGAATGGCGAGGACCACGAGGAGCTCCATCATGGTGAAGCCGCGCGTGACGGCACGGTGGGTGAGAGCGGGGCGAGTGAGCGTGCGGCGGCGATCGAGAGCGGAGGTTTGCATCGGGAGATTGGGAGGGAAAGATGAGCGGTGGTCGTGAGATGTCGAGACGCGGAAGTGAGTGGAAAGTTGCCGCGACATGAGCGGGCGAAAAAGTTGCCGCGCGAAGGCGCGAGTTGCGAGGCGTGGCGTGAAGGCGCTAAGTTGCGAGGTGCGAAGGGGCGAAGGCGCGGGGTGCGAGGCGCGAGGTGATGGAGCGACGACGCGGGTGTTTGGTTCGCACGGTGACAGCGCGTCGGCGAGCGACGGCCTACGGGAAGAGCGCGTCGTCGTCGGTGGCGAACGTGCGATCAGGGCCGGCGGAACGGATCTCCATTTGCGTGCCGCTCACTTGATGAAAGCGAAAAGGCGTACCCCAGCGGTCGCAGAGTTCGCCCCGGGTATTGATGGCGCGGTGCCGCGGTGAGATGAAAACGAACTGAACGGGATTAGCGCCGGAGAGGGCGGCGGTGATCTCGTGATTCTCGCCGACGGGATTGCCGAGACGAGGGAAGTTGGTGTGAAACGCGCCGAAGAGCTCGTCGAGAATGTGCAGATCGCGGCGTACGGTGCCATCTGGGGCGTTGAGGGCGTCGGCGATCGGGGAACCGGCCGGGGGAACTGGCGGACGTTGAGAGTCGAGCGACGAGCGTTGAGCGTTCGAAGGCGCGATGGAAGTGGACACGGGCGCGGGCGACGGAGCGCCCGGCGTGGCGGGCAGGGCGCGGTCGCTGGCCGAGCGACGCAGGAAAAAAAAGGCCGCGATTCCGAGGGAAATTGCGACGGCGAGGGCGAGATGGAGGCGCGGGGACATCGCGGGCGCAGCAGAGCGGACTGCAGTCTGCCCTACCCCATGAAACCGAGGTCGGAACTGGCGAAACGGCCCAGATTTGGGAGGACGACGGGCATATCCGTTGCGCTGACACCGAACCATTTCGCGAGAGTGCCGGCGTATTGGTCGACACTCGTTGTGGGTATCCACCGGCCGCGGCCGGTGTCGTCAGGGCCGTCGATCGCAAAGGTGGGCATTTTGCCGTAGATGTCACCGCCTTGCACGGCACCACCCATGAGGAAGTGATGGCTGCCCCAACCGTGGTCGGAGCCGTCGCCGTTGGTATTGTAGGTGCGGCCAAAGTCGGAGGACGTAAATGTGGTGACTTGATTCTGGGCGCCGATTTGTGTTAGGGCGTTGTTGAAGGCGTTAAGCGACAAGCTGATATCGCGGAGAAGATTGGCGTGTGAGCCTGAGGTTGTGGCACCGGCCGTGACCTGATTGTCGTGGAGGTCGAAGCCGCCGACGCGGACAAAAAAGATCTGGCGCTTGAGATTGAGGGACTGCTGGGCGTTGACCAGTCGCGCGACCATGTGGAGTTGCTGGGCGAGGCCGCTGTTGTTGGCGGCGTTGAAGAGCGCGGTGAAGGGGCTGGCACCGGTGATGACGCTGGAGACGAGGGAACTGGCACCGAGAGCTCTGGTGGTGACGCCACCGAAGGCCGTCTCGAAGAGGTTGCCGTTCTGCATGGCGAGGGCGTCGTTGAGCGCGGCGGTGCGGAGACCGTTGACGGACGTGCCGGTGCCGGTGCCGGTAAGGGTGATGGCGCCGCCGGTGCCGACCGCGTATTGATTGATGCTCTTGCCGACCTGAAAGGAGTTTTGTCCGTTCAGCGTGATCGACATCGAAATGCGGTTGTTCGCGTTGAAGGCATTGGTGAGGTCAGCGAGACGGCCACCCCAGCCGGTAACGAACGGTTTGTCGGCGATGCTGCTCTGCCATTCGACCTGCTGATCGTTGTGCGAGAAAAGCTGTGACGGTCGCGGGACGGAGCCATTGGTGTATTGCGCCTTCGTCATCGGGTAGGCGAGCGTGCCGACGTTGGCGAGGACAGCGAACTGGCCGCTGTTGAACAGATTTCTGAGCTCGGTCATTGCCGGATGAATACCCCACGTGCGACCGTCGTTGGTGCGCGGGGTAATGGGGAGGACGGCGTTTTGCGGGAGGGCGAGGGCACCGCGACCGGCGGCGTAGGCGGCGTAGGTAGCCGCATCGGTGGGGATGACGAGATTGTTCGCGTCGTTGCCACCAGCGAGGAAGAGACAGACGAGCGCTTTGTAGTCGGGCTGCGGCGCCCCGGCCCGAGGCGGGGAGACCGGACCGTTATCGGGACTGGCGACGGCACCCATCAGGCGGAGCTGCGCGAGCGTTGACAACAAGCCGGTGGCGCCGACGGATGCGCAGCAAGCGCCGAGAAATTTGCGACGGGAGAGATCGGTGGCGGGCATGGTAAGAAGGGTCTGGGATTTAGGTTTTCGGGTCGGGGCGTCGGACCGGGGGGCGCCGGGGTTATTTCTGAATGGCTCCCTGGGGAACGCTGATCGTGAGGTAGAACGCCGAGCGGACGCGCTCGATATCGTTCGCGGTGGTAAAGGTGGCTCCGGTGCCGATCGGCATGGCGGTGAGGGCGGTCACGAAACGGTCCGTGACGGCTTTCGGGAGCGAACCCGCGGCGAGGAGGAGATTGGCCTCGTTGACGAGGGCGGCGGGGGTGCGGGCGAGGGGGAGGAAACGGCCGAGCGGGATGCCGACGGTCGCCTCAATTGTGTTCGTGGTGGAACGGTTCGCGTAGATGAAATTCCAGAGCTGATTGGGCAGACTGATGGCCGTCGTGTCGTTGAGAATCTGATATTCCGGAGCGTAGAGACCGGACGCGGCGAGGGGGCCCGGATGAACGAAATTCGGCTCGAAGAAATTGAAGGTCGTAGGCGCATGGAGGGGGGCTTGGCCAAGCGTGTTCTCGGTGTTGATCGAGGTGTGGAAAGGGGCGTTGGCGTATCGGCCAAGGTTGGACGCGCCTTCGAGGCCGCGGAGGAGGGCCGTGGCGCGCAGGAGGGGTTCCTTGAGCTTGCCGAAGCTCGCGGTGGCGGTCACGGCACCGGAGCGGGCTTCGTAATCGGTGAGAATGGCGCGGACGACGGCACCGAGATTGCCGCGCGTGCCGGCGCCGTCATCGGCGAAGGCCTGTGCGACGCGGTAAACGTAGCCGGGGCTAGGGTTGCTGGTGATGAGGCGTTGAATGAGCTGGCGGGAGATGAAGGGTCCGGTGTTGGCGTGGTTGACCAGGGCATCGAGCATATCCTTGAGATCTTTCGCGCCGCCTTGGTTGGCAGGAATCTGGATACCGTTGAAAATCGTCTTGGGCCCGTCGTCGTGAAAGGTCGGGAAGAGCACCATGGGGGCGAGGTAGTTGGCGGCGGCGCCCCGGAAGTTGTTCACGTTGGTTGTGTCGGAAGCGAAGGCCCAGCCGGTAAATACTTTGGCGACTTCGGTGATCGTCTTTTGGTCGTAGGTCGGGATAGGGAGGCCGGAAGGGTCGAGCTTGAGGGTGCCGTCGGGTTGGAGCTGATTCAGGCCGATGGTAAAAAGCTGCATGACCTCGCGGGCGTAATTTTCATCGGTGGAGGTCAGCGTAGCGCCGCGGGCGTCAAAGGTGGCCTTGGCGTTGCGCAGCGAAGTGAGGTAAACGCCCATTATGGGGCTGAGGGTAACGTTTTCGAGGAGCTGGCGGAAGTTGCCGAAGGCCCCGTTGACGAGGTGATCGTAGTAATGGGCGAGGTTGAGTGAATTATTGTAGAGGGTGGAATTTTGCTCGGAGACGACGAGAATCTGGCTGAGGGCAAAGGCGACGCGCTGGCGAAGCTGGTCCGGAGAGGTCAGGGCAAGCTTCCACCACGCGGATTGGCGGTTGCGCCAGTCGAATTGCGGATTCTCGCCGGTCGCGGTGAAGGTGGCGAAATCTTCAGTGGTGGCCACGCGGTGCAATGATGCGGGCAAGGCCATTTGGGCGGCGATCCAAGCGCGGAGGTCCGACGGGCGTTTGCCGGTGAGTGCATCGATTTCAGATCTGGTCGGGCCAAAGGTGGCTTGCGTGAGGAAGCGGGCGGACTCGGCCGCAGTGAGGGGCGCGTCGGGCAACGCCGGCGGAGCTGCCGGGGTAGTGAACGCCAGCGTGGCGTTGTGCTGGATGAAGCTGCCCTTCAATTCACCGGCGGGGTAGTTTGTCGATTCGATGCTCAGGAAAATCCGGCCGTCCTTGATCGCCTGAACAATCCCGCTGGCGGTGAGCGCGCCTTCAGTGGGAAATTCCCAGCGTTGTCCGGCTACTTGGCCGTTCGCGAGGCGGAGCACTTCGGTGCCGACTTCGCCGGGGATACCGAGACGGAGGTAGGCGACGGTCTGGGGCGAACTGAGACTCGAAAAATTGAGGTTCACGACCGCGAAGGTGCTGTCGCCGCTCAACTGGATGGTGGCGGTGCCAAACGCCGTCGAGCTCGGGGCGGAGGAGGGCGAGCGGAGCGCAGCGATGTAGTTCGTGCCCGGATTGTAGAAAATCGTGACCGAAGCCACGCTCGTGGCTGCCCCAATCGTATAGCCGGCGCCCGGAGCCAGCGAGAGCGTGGCAATGCGGCTGATCGTATCACTCGCGCCATCGCTGCGCGGAGTGAGGCTCACGCTGGCCGTGCTGGCACCGGGAGGAAACGTCACCGTGCCCGTCAGCGCGGCATAGTCCACCCCGGGTGCCGCCGTGCCACTGACCTGGTAGTAGACGGTGAGTGCAGCGGCGGGGGGGCCGGTGCGAGAAAACGTATAGACACCGGGCGCGGTGCCCTTGGTATCGGTCGTGGCGTTGGTGGCGACCACGCCGACGATCGTGAGATTGTCGGGGGTGATGTCGTAGACTTCGACCAAAGTAGCACCCGTCGCGGCGCCAACGCCGCTCACTTGAATCGAGTAACTTCCCGGCGCGAGGTCGGTGATCAACGCGGCGTCTTTGGAACCGCTCTGGAAGGCAAAGGCACCGGATTGGCCGAAGGCGGCATTGAGGGAAGCGACATTCGTGCCGGAGCCCCAATTGTCGTTGGCGGCGATGCGGACGTTGGGGCTGGCGTTGTTGACGATCTCGATTTCCGGGTCGGCGAGGGCGCCGGCCACGCCGAAGCCGGTGAGGGCGGGACCCGCTGCGCGCACCAAGATTTGGCGGCGACCGGAGCCCGGCGCGATGACGAGACCCGAAATGATGATGCCCGAGCCCGTGCCGACGAGCGCACGCGTAGAAAGATTCATCAAGCGGGCGGTGCCGGTAACGTCGTAAACTTCCACCAGCCCGACACCGACCGCAGTGCCGACTCCGCTGACGGTCGCGGTGTAGGGACCGGGAGCGAGATTGGTCGCAAGAATCGCCGCATCCCGGCTGTTGGTCGCGAGATTAAACGCGCCCACGGAAGCGAACGTCGTCGCACTACCGACGGTGGTCGCGGACCAATTGTCATTGGTGAAAATCACGCGACCGAAGGCATCGGCGACGTCGATCTTCGGGTCGCTGATTGCGCCGGGGACGTTGAAGGGCGCCGCCCCGAGCGTTGGGCCGACGGCCCGGATAAGAATATTCTTGTTGGAACCTTGCCCGACGACGAAACCGACCACGGCGATATTTCCGCCGGAACCGATTTGAGTGCGCGTGGACAGATTGGCGAGGCGCTGAGCCTGAACCTGAGTGAGTCCGAAAGTAGCGCTGAGCAATGCGAACAAAACGGAGGGAAAGAAGATTTTCATCAGGGGAAAGAAAAGGAAGGGGGCACCGAGGCAGCGACGCCACCTGAAAGTAATTTCAGAAGGTTAATCATGCGCACGGAGGGGAGAAAGTCGAGAGATTGAATGCAAAACAGCGGTAAATGCAAAACACTGGCAAAGACGCTCCGCTTGCTGGTACGGCCGCAGAGCCCCCCAGCGTGCCTCCGAAAAAAGAAATGGTGCCCCCGTCCGGACTTGAACCGGAATCCACGGTTTAGGAAACCGCTGCTCTATCCAGTTGAGCTACGGGGACGTATGTAATATTTGCGTGATCTCCAATCAATCAAAATACTCCGATTTTCATCGTTCCGTGTAAACTGTATTGTTCACTTGCTCCGCCCCAGCGCCCGAAACCTCCTTCACGCGCGCCGATGCGCCCGCCGGCTTCTCCTTGGTCCCCTGCTTCCACCCCTCAGCACGCGCCGGCACCGTGGTCTCCGCGATCACGCCCGAAGCCCGATGACCCATGACGTTCCTTCTCGTTACGTCCTGCCGTTTGGCTTACTGGCGTTGCGCACGGTGCTGATTCCAAATCGCTTTCAAGTTGAGTCCAGCGGACCCGAGGGACGGGCCTGCCTTCAGGCGATTCAGGATGTAAAAATCGCCCGCAAGCCGGCTCCTACCTCCAAGCCGCTGGAGCTTATCTTGAACGCAACGTTGAATGCGATGGTGAGGCCGAGGAGTTGGTCGATGGTGCGGCGGTGGCGGCGAGGTCTCGGCCGAGCAATTCGAAGAGCGGGTCGAGGAACGTATGGTCAGTGTGCTCGGTCTCCTTGTGGTCGGAATCGGGGCGGAATCGACGGTTTGGTCGAAGGTATTGCCGCGTTCGCGGAGGCTCGCAGGGATCGGCATGGCGTGGGCCGATGGGAGGGCTCGCACGTGGGGACGCGGCGCGAAAGGCGTCGGTCGAGGACGGGGTCAAAGTCGTTATCCCGATCTTGCTCGTTTCTCTTTCGACAGGGTTTGCCGACGGGAGAGAACGATGAGGAGACAGAGGGCCGAGAACGATGACTCGGAACGAAAGCGATTTGAACACGGACCCCGGCGTCGGTCCCCTGTGCGGCCTATTCCGCGCGATTCGCGCGGCCGACGCCGGCGGCGGGCGTGGAGCGGGTAAAAATCGAGGTCCAAACGCGACCCATGAATTCGCGCAGGTCGTCAAGCAACGCGTAGAAGAGGGGGACGATGACGAGGGTGAGCAGTGTCGCGGCGAGGAGGCCGCCGATCATCGTGCGGCCGAGCGGTGCGTAGGCCATGCCGACGACTTTCGAGGTGCCGAGCGCCATCGGGATCAGGCCGCACACCGTAGTGAGCGTCGTCATCATGATCGGACGGAAACGATGGCGGCCGGCTTCGATCAACGCGTCGTAGCGCGTCTTGCCTTGTGCCCGCAGGCGGTTGGCCATGTCGACCAGCACGATGGCATTGTTCACGACGACGCCGACCAAGATCACGATGCCGATGCGCGCCATCATATCGAGCGGTGTCTCGGTGAGGTAGAGCGTCCAGACGACGCCGAGGTAGGCGAACGGCACGGCGGTGATCACGGCGAGCGGCAGCACGAACGATTCGAAGAGCAGGCCCATGAGCAGAAAGACAAACGTGATGGCGAGACTGCCCGCGAACATCATCGCTTTTTCCTGCTCGCCGGCCTCGCGGTATTCGCGCCCTTTGTCCCAGCGGTAACCACGGGGCATTTCGAAATCGGCCATCGCTTTGTCCACGGCTTCGAAGAGGCGGCGGGAGTCGGCGCGCGGGGCTTTGGCGGTGATTTGCAGCATCGTCTGTCGGCCCTCGCGACGGATTTGGCCGAGCGTGCGGGAGACGCGGAGGTCGGCGAGCGTTTCGAGCGGGACCTCGACGCCGGTTTCGGTGCGAAAGGTCATGCCGCGCACGTCGTCGAGGCCGGCGCGGTCGGCTTCGCCGAGTTGGGCGAAGATTCGAAGATCGCGGCCGTCGGCCCCGGGGAAGCGGCCGACTTCCTGACCACGCATGGTGTATCCGATGCCGCTGGACACGGCGCGGGGATCGATGCCGAGACGGCGGGAGCGGTCGCGGTCGATTTGGACCTGGAGTTCCTGGCCGCCGCGCTCGGTGTCAATGTCCACGGCGAGGAGGCCGGGGATACCGCGGAGGCGACGCACGGCTTCATCCGCAATTTGGAGGAGGGTGCCGGTGTCTTCACCGTAGAGGTTCATCGACATGCCGGGGTCGATGATGCCGCCGCCCATGGCGCGACCGAGTTGCGTGATGCCGGCGGGCATTTTGAATTTTGCGCGGAAGTCGGCCTCGATGTCACTGCGGTCCATGGGGGCGGGCGTCGGTTGGATATTAAAGAGGCCTTGCACGCGGCGGGCGAGGTCGGTGCGGACGAAGGAGTCCCACGCGCTGCTAAACCACTGCTGGCTGGTGTCGCTGCGGAGGCGGATCTGGATCCGGCCGTTGTTGTAGGCGAAGCGCGTCTCCATGCGGTCGAAGTTATAGCGCGTGGCGTTGGCGGTGAGGAAGGCTTCGACCTGAGTGAAAAATGCATCGGCGCGCTCTAGGGTGCCGCCGGTCGGAAGATTGAAGTAGAAATAGAGCGTCGTCTCGCCGGTGCCGCCGCCCATGCCGCCGGTGGGCATCCGGATTTTGCTTTGCGCGAAGGGGAGGGTCCACATCGCGGCGACGACGACGAGGAGCGACTCGATGCGGTGATTGAGCACCCAGTGGAGCGAGGCGACGTAGCGTTCGCGCACCCAGACGACAGCGCGGAGCTCGGGGTGTTGGGTCCCGCGCGTGACGCGCTGGGCGGCAAGGGGCACGAAGATCAGGGCGATCAGGAGCGAGGCGAGGAGCGAAGCGATGACGGGAAGACCGAGGCGGAGCATCCAAAAAGAAAAATCGCCGCCGCCCTTCATCAGAATCAACGGCAGAAATACGACGATAGAGGTGAAGGTGGACATCACGACGGCGAGGCCGACCTCGCCGGCGCCGACGATGGAGGCTTCCGTGGCGTCGGCGCCCTCCTGCCGGAGGCGATAGATATTTTCGACGATGACGATGGAGTTATCCACGACCATGCCGACGGCAAGGAGGAGACCCATCATGGTGGCCATGTTGAGCGACCAGCCGGTAAAAAACAGGACGACGATGGTGCAGAGGAGTGAAAGCGGAATGGAGAGCGTAAGGATCGCGGTCATACGCGGCGCACGCAGGAACAGATAGACGATGAGAGCGGCGAAGATGCCGCCCCAGAGGCCGGACTCGGCGAGGTTGTCGACGGACTGCTTTACCTGCACGCCCTGGTCGAAGAAAATATTGAAACTAACGCCCTTGAGCTGCGGGAGTTTTTGTAACTCGAGGAGCGTGGCGCGGACCTCGCGGCTAATGCGCTCGATGTTGCCGGTGGAATCGCGCGTGATCTGGATGCCGATCGCAGGCTGGCCGTCGACGCGGTAGACGTATTCGCGGCGCGGTGGGCGGAAGCGCACGAGGGCGACGTCGCTGAGACGGAGGCGGCGCTCGTTGTCGACGATGATGGCGGCGATGTCTTCGAGGGTGTTAAAGCGGCCCATCGAGCGGACGTAGATTTTACGACCGCCGTCGATCACGTAGCCGCCGGAGATGGCGAAGTTCTGGTTGCGCAGCGTGCCGAGCATGGTGCCCACGTCGATCCGATGGCTGCGGAGACGGTCATCGATAAGTTCGATCTGCACCTCGCGGATCGAAGTGCCGTAGATGTCGACGTTGCCCACGCCTTCGATGCGTTGGAGCGCAGGCTTGACGAAATTTTCCAGACGGTAAGCCGCGTCGTCGATGGTGGGCGGGACGGACGCGATGATGTTCATCATGGGCGCGTCGGTCTGCGCGTAGCGGCGGACATCGATGCGGTCGACGTCGGTGGGCAGGAGCGGTTTTACGCGGTCCATGCGGTCCGTGATCAAGGCGTAGGTCTCGCGCAGGCTGGTACCGGTTTGGAGTTCGACGCGGACGGACGAGGAGCCGTTGCTGGAGTAGCTCGTGAGGCGCTTGATGTTGGGGACCGTGCCAAGGATGTCCTCGATCTTGCGGGTAACTTTTTCCTCAACGTCGCGCGGGGAAGCGTTGGGGTAACGCGCGGAGATGTTGAGCTGGTTGCTCTCGTAGCCCTCGGGGAAGAGGGCGAGCGGGATGCGGTCAAGGGCGATGAGGCCGACGACGAGAATCGTCGCGAGTATCATTAAGATCGTGACGGGGCGCGAGACGGCGAATCGCGGGATGGCGTAGGCCAAGGGCTCGCGCGGGGCGCGCGGCGGATCTTCGTCGGCGCTCATTTCACGAGGAGTGCGGTGCTCTCGGTGGCGTGAGCGGTGGCGGCGGCTTCGATGGAGGTGATGCCGCGACTTCCGGGGAACATGTAATACAGCGTTGGGATCACGACCAGGGTCAAAAGAGTGGAGACGCTGAGGCCGACGATCACCGTGACGGCCATGGGGGCGCGGATTTCGGCGCCTTCACCGATGCCGAACGCCATCGGGACCAGGCCGACGACGGTCGTGCCGGCGGTCATCAAGATCGGCCGCAGGCGGGCGCGACCGGCTTCGGCGATGGCGGTGGAAAGCTCAAGGCCGCGGTCGCGCAGAGTGTTGATGTAGTCGATGAGGACGATGGCGTTGTTGACCACGATACCGGCGAGGATGATGAGGCCCAAGAAGACCATAATGCTAATGGGGATACCGCCGATCCACAGGGTGAGGGCGACGCCGATGAGCGCGAGGGGCACGGTCACCATAATGAGGAGCGGCTGGAGCAACGACTCGAACTGGCTCGCCATGACGATGTAGACGAGGAAGAGCGCGAGGCCGAAGGCGAGGAGCAGGCTGTTAAGGGAGGTCTGCATTTCCTTGTTCTGACCGGCGACGACGTAGGTGAAGCCGGCGGGGAAGGCCATGGTGTCGAGCGCGGTCACGATGTCGCGGGAGACGGTGGCGAGGTCGGCCTCGCGGAGATTCGCGGTGATGAGGGCGGTGCGCTGTTGGTCGACGCGGCGGATTTCGCTCGGGCCCTCGTTGATGGTGAGATCGGCAACGACGGAGAGCGGGATGGGCACGGCCCCGTTGGGGTTAATGATGAGGCCGCGCAGCTCCTCGATGCCGAAACGGTCCTGCTCGCGGAGGCGAACGACGATGTCGATCATCTGGTCTTCTTTGCGGAACTCGGTGGCGATGCGGCCCTGGACTTTGTTGCGCACGAGATCGGCGACGGTGCGGAGGTTGAGGCCGTATTCGGCAAGGCGGTCGCGTTTGTAGACGACCTGGATTTCGGGGTGGCCGCTCTGAAGCGTCGAGCGCACATCGGCGAGACCGGGCACGGTTTCGGTGAGGAGCGTCTCGGCCTCGCGGCTGAGTCGTTTGAGGGTGGCGAGATCGTGGCCACGAATTTCCACTTCGACGGGGCTCTTGAAGCTGAAGAGCGTGGGGTAGGAAACTTCTAGCTTGGCGGCGGGGAGGCTGCGGAAGCGGTCGCGGATGCGCTCGATGAGCCGGGGCTCGGCGAACGCCGGGAGGCCGGTCTTGAGTTTCACGGTGAGGCGCGCGGTGTGTTCGCCGGCGGAGATGGACGTGCTCGCACCTTCCTCGGCGCCGACGGTGAGGGCGGTGCGTTCGACCTCGGGCTCGGCCTGCACGGCGTCGTCGATCTGCGCGACGACGTCGGCGGTGCGTTCGAGGGGCGTGCCGATGGGGAGGGTGACGTCGAGGTTGAACTCGCCCTGGCTGACTTGCGGGATGAGTTCGCGGCCGATGCGCGGCACGATGACAAACCAACAGACCAGAAACGCGACGGTGGAGCCGCCAAGCACGGCGTAGCGTTGGC
This sequence comes from Opitutaceae bacterium, assembly GCA_005799525.1. Classification (GTDB taxonomy): domain Bacteria; phylum Verrucomicrobiota; class Verrucomicrobiia; order Opitutales; family Opitutaceae; genus GAS368. Next base: position 24,174 of record SYGN01000120.1, read on the forward strand.
GGAGCGAGGCGGAGATGAGAGCCGGATAGGCACGCTGCAACGTTTGATAGCCACGCTCGAACCATTCGAGGCCGCGGCCCACCACGCCGCCGTCGACGGAGGAGACGCTGCGCCAAATTCCGATCGCGCACAGGCCGATGGACAAGAGGAGTGTGAGGATAACCGTGCCGGCGAGGCGTAGGAGGATTTCCAGGACGGCGCGGGCCACGCTGAAAACGAGCGGCACAACGCCGGGCACGAAGAGCAGGACGAGCCACCACCACGGTTGCACCACGAACCAATGCCACACGACGAGGTAGAAGGGTTTCAACGGCGCAAGGGCAGAGGAGGAGCCGCCGAAAGTCGGTGCGACCGCCGGCACCGTAACGCCGCGGGAGAACCAGAGCACGGCGGCAACCGCGAGCGCGGGGAGGACGAGCAGGCCGAGCCAACGCCGGGGCTGGGCGGTGAGCCACGACCCGCTCCGGGCGAGGTTGGCGCCGAGGGTCGCCGGGGCGACGAAGGAGAGGAGACCGGGCCAGACGCGCGAGGCTTCGAGGCGGCCGAGGCGGTCGGCGTTGGACCAGGCGATGAAGGACGTCCACGCGTTGCCGGCTTTCTTCCCAAGAAAGCGCGTGAGCAGCCAGAGGAGCGGCCAGAGGGCGATGAAGAGCGTGACGACGACGGCCTTGATAGTGACGGCAACAAGCATGACGGCGGCCCAGCTGAGACGCTGCGCGCCGATCAGGAAGAGGGCCAGCGGGCTGGTCGCGCCGGCGGTGGGGAAGCGGAGGTAGTCGCTCGTGCGGGCATCGAAGTCGAGGGGAGATGCGAAGCGGCGCGAGGCGAGCATCGGAATCAAGAACAGCGCGGCGATGAGCGAGGCGACTTGGGAGAAGACCACGGTGAGCGCCATATCGCCGAACATCTGGCCGGCCACGCCCTCGACGAAGACGATGGGGAAAAATACGGCGACGGTCGTGAAGGTGGAGGCGATGACGGGCATGCCGACTTCGCTCGTGCCGCGCACGACGGCGGTGATGTGATCATCGCCTTCCTCACGACAGCGAAAAATGCTCTCGAGCACGACAATGGCGTTGTCGACAAGATTGCCGATGCCGAGGGCGAGTCCGCCGAGCGAGATGATGTTCAGCGAGACATCGGCCATGTACATCGGCGCAAACGTCGCGAGGACGGAGATCGGAATGCAGAGGCTGACGATGAGGGTTTGGGTGACGTTGCGGAGGAAGAGATAGAGGACGGCGATGGCGATGAGCGCGCCGGAGATGCCGTTTTCTTTCACCTCGTTGATGGAGTTTTTGATGAAGACGGATTGGTCGGCGAGGAGCTCGACCGTGGCGCCGGGCGGGAGCTGTTGGCCGATAAAATTTGTCATCGCCCGGCGCGTGATGACTTCTCGGGCGGCGGCGCGTTGTTTCGCGGCCTCGGCCTGGGTGGCGACGAGGGCGACGCGCCGGGCTTCGTTTTGCGCTTCGGTGCGTTGTTTTTCGGTCGTGGCTTTTTCGGCTTTCTTTTTGTCGGTGACCGTGCGTTTGGCGTCGGTGTTTTTTCCGGAGGCGACGGCTTTGGCGTCGAAGAACGAACTGGAGGAGGAGCGTTTTGCGGGCGCGGGGGTGGCAGCGGGTTTCTCGCCGGCTTTTTCGCGGGCGAGGTAAGCCTTTTGTTCGGGTGTGCCAAAGAGGGTGTGCCGCACGGTCTCGGCGACGACGAGGATGTTGGCATCGGCCTCCTTGAAAATTTCGATTTCAACGCTCTCGCGGCCGTTGACGCGGGTGATGACGTCGCGGTCTTTGTGGAAGCGCGTGACGGTGGCGATGTCGCGGAGGCGGATGTCGACGGCGTTGTTGGTGCGGGAGACGATCAGAGCACCGATTTCCTCGATGGATTTAAATTCGTTGAGGGTGCGGATGACGTATTCGGTCTGGCCCTCGCGGAGGTTGCCGCCGGGCATGTTGACGTTGCCTGCCGCGAGGCGTTGGCCGATCTGGGTGATGTCGAGGCGGAGTTGGGAGAGTTTGCTCTCGTCGATGGCGACGAGGAATTCCTCTTCGAGCCCGCCTTTGACCTGCACGGCGGCGACACCATTGAGGGATTCGAGGCGGCGCTTCACATCGTGCTCGGCGATGTGGCGGAGTTCGAAGAGCGACTGAGGGCCGGCGAGGCCGACGCGGAGAATCGGATCGAGGGACGGATCGAAATGGAGGAGGAGTGGACGTTGCGCGCCCTCGGGAAGACGGAGGCGATCGATTTTTTCGCGGACCTCCTGAGAGACCAGGTCCATGTCGGTTTTCCATTGGAACTCGAGGGTGACATCGCTCTGGCCGGCTTTGGAAACGGAGCTGATGGAGACGAGCTTCGGGATGACGCCGAGCTGCTGTTCGAGCGGGCGGGAGACGACGCTCTCCATTTCCTCGGGGGCAGTGCCGGGATAAACCGTGCGCACCGTAAGGGTGGGGTAGCTCATGTTGGGCATGAGCGTGAGGGCGAGGCGCTGGACGGAGACCCAGCCGAACACCACGACGGCCATCACCACCATCAAAATCGAGACGGGGCGCTTGACGGTGAAGGCGTAGAACGAGCCGTCGGCCCGGAATTTCGGGGGGCGGGTGCTCATGCGGCGGGTGGAGGCAAGCAGGCGAGGCCGGCTGTGGGGGAACCGCGGGTCCGGGAGGCGGTGGCGGGCAGACTCACAATTTCCCGGGGGGAACAGGAGTCGACGTGGCGACGGGCGGCGTAGTCGGGCTCTTTGCGGCGGACTCCTCGGGTGCCTGCGGGATCGGGGCGAGCGCGTTGACGCCGCGGACTGAAGCGCCGTCTTTCAGGCCGCTGTGGCCGACCACGATCACCTCGGCGCCGGGCTCGATACCGGAGACGGCCTCGATGTTTTGCGGGTCTTCGAAACCGGCGACGAGTTTGCGTTTGCTGGTGAGGTCGTTTGTGACGGTGAAGACGTAGCGCTCGCCGCCCTCGTAAACGACGGCGCGTTTCGGGATCAGCACGGCGCTCTCGCGGGTGGCCGTGATCACCCGGACGCCGACGAAGAGCCCCGGTGGCAGCTCGGTGGGCTTGTCGCCGCGCACGCCGACGGTGACTTTGAAGGTGCCGCTCTTGGGATCGATGACGGGGCTGATGCGTTTGACCCAGCCTTTGAAGGATTTTTCGGGCAGGAATTCGGAGGTGATGACGGCGGGTTGGTCGGCGGCAACGATGGCTAGGTAGCGGCCGGGGACGAAGACGCGAGCGACGATATCGTCGAGTTTCACCATGGAGAACACCTTGGTGCCGGCGGCGACGCGGGCGCCGATCTGGGTCTCACGGGAGACGATCACGCCGTCGAACGGTGCGCGCACGGTGGCGTAAGCGTGGCGGAGCGTCGCGCGCTCGTAGCGGAGGCGGGCCTGATCAAATTGGAATTTTTGTGTCTCGTGATCCTGTTTATTGACGAGCTTGCGGTTGAAGAGGTCATCGCTGCGGCCGAAATTACGCTGGAGTTGCTCAAAGTTGACGCGGGATTCCTCGGCATCGAGGCGGAGCTCGCTATCCTCGATCTTGAGGAGCGGATCGCCGGCCTTGACGATGCGCCCTTCCTCGGCGAACAGGGTTTGTACTTGGCCGGTGGTCTGCGGGTAGATGTCGACGGCGGCTTCGGTTTCGAGGGTGGTATTGAACGAGAGAAACGAGGAGATCGGGCCACGCACGACCTCGGCGGTTTCAACCGGGACTTTCTCGATGGCGTTTTGGCGGGCGCGATCTTTTTCAGACTGCCGGGCAGCCGTGGCGGCAGCGGTAGTCGCAGCGGGTGCAGCGGCGGTGGCTGGGGCGGCGCCCGGCGGAGGCGTGGTGGCGGCCGGAGCGGCGGCGGTCGCGGCCTTGGCGGCCGGAGCGGGCGGGGTGCGATCGCAACCAAAGTGCAGCAGAGCGATGCCGAGGGCTGCGACTAGGCCTCCGGCACGGCAGAGAGGGAAGCAGCAGGGCAGGCGGCGGGGAGCGGGGAGCGGCACGGGAAAAAAGGAGAGGGAATGGTGGTCGTGAAGCCGCCGGACGTTAGGACGGGGTAACGGTTTCAAGTAACCACGCAGCTACGTCAAGGAGGCAGGATTGGGCTTCTGAAATCGAGCGAAGTCTTGGGACGGTGGAACGTGTGAAGCGGGCGTCCCGACGAGAAGCGTGCGGGGGGGCCGCAGCTGGGTGTCCGGCGGAATGTAATACCAACGTCCTTTGAACTCTGGACTTTTCGGTAGCCGCGAGCGCGAGCGAGTGGACGGATCACCACTCGCTGGCGCTCGCGGCTACCCGGCAAAGAAAGTCTGAATCTTTTGGGCGATTGATGTAACGTCTCCCGCGCTGCCCCGCTGCTGCTGCGGTAGCCGGGTCGCATGTAGTTTGCATCGAGGATGGGATGCGCGCTTTCACGATGCTCGGAGTGGGTGCATGGATGACCCTCGGATGTGATCTGATTTTGATCGACGCACCAGTCAAGGGGATCCATAGCACGGGATCGTGAACCGGGGACTCGCCGACCTCAACCGAATGGAATCGGCGTTGTGGTGAAGCTCGCATCCGCCGCCCTGACAGATGTGAGTTTACATCGAAACCATCCTCCCGAGTCACCTGACCTCGCGACGATCACCGCAGGTCGTTTACGCCGGGCATCCGATCAGCTTACGAGACTGAGTGGTCAAAGTCTCATGTGACTATCCTGCGGAGCGCGCGATGCGACGGGCGCTACAGCTGCGGAAACTTCACCCACTTCGCGCCGGCTTGGCCGCTCTTCACGGCGGTCTCGATGAACGCCATGCCGGCGAGGCCGTCGTTGATCGTTGGGAAATCGTAGCCTTCCTTCGGAGCTTTGCGGCCGGCGATGGAGTCGGCTATGGCGACGGTGGCGCTGCGATAGACGTTGGCGAACGCTTCGATGAAACCTTCGGGATGGGCGAACGGGGTGCGCGTGGCGCCCTGCGCGGGGGCGGAGAGGTAGTTGTTGCCGCGACGATAAACTTGCTGCGGGGCGTCGGCTTTTTTCCAGATGAGTTCGTTGGGGTTTTCCTGGAACCACTGCAGCGAGCCTTGGGTGCCGAAGACGCGGATGTTGAGGTTGTTTTCCTCGCCGCTGGAAATCTGCGAGGCGAAGAGGATGCCTTTTACGCCGCCGCTGAAGCGGACGAGGCAGTTGCCGTCGTCGTCGAGGAGACGGCCGGGAATGAAGGTCGAGAGCTCGGCGCAGATCGACTCGACTTCAAGGCCGGTGATGTAGCGGGCCAGGTTGTGTGCGTGGGTGCCGATGTCACCCATGCAGTTGGAGACGCCGGAGATTGTGGGGTCCATGCGCCAGTTGGCGATTTTGCTCACGGTCTTCGCTTCGAGCGCGGTGATCGCGTAGCCCTGCGGATACTCGACGACGATCTTCATGAGCTGGCCGAGTTTACCGCTGCGGACCCACTCGCGGGCTTCTTTCACCATCGGGTAGCCGGTGTAATTGTGGGTAAGCGCGAAAACTTTTCCGGACTTTTTCACGATGTCGCGGAGCTTGCGGCCCTCGGCGAGGGTGAAGCAGAGCGGCTTGTCGCACACGACGTGGAAGCCGGCTTCGAGGACGGCTTTCGCGACGGGCGCGTGAGTGTTGTTGCGTGTGACGATCGAGACAAAGTCGATGCGCTGGTCGGCGGGGAGGGCGGCCTCGGCCTTGGCCATTTCCTGGTAAGTGCTGTAGACCCGGGCGGGATCGAGGAAAAGATCAGCGCCGGAGGCTTTGGATTTTTCGGGGTCGGAGGAGAAGCAGCCGGCGACGAGATCGATCTCGCCGTCGAGACGGGCAGCCATGCGGTGGACGGAGCCAATGAAGGCACCACGGCCGCCGCCGATCATGCCCATGCGGAGTTTGCGATTAAGTTTCATAGGAGGGATGATAATGAGATTTGAAAAGGAAGAATCTAGCTACGCCGGTCAGGCTCTTGCTATAAAAGATGAAGGCGTAGCATTAGGGTCATCGCTGCGAGAGTGGGCACAAGCCATGCGACAAGACATGCGATACTGCCCCACGTGTTATCGGGTGCGAAGCAATAGACCCGAATCAATGTCGCCCAAACGAGGGCCGCAAAAAACACGGCCAACGTTTCTTTTGAATCAAAGCAGCTCCTTTTTCCGCAGCTTGGACACCGATACGTGCGCACAAGTAATCGGAGCGAACCTGCTCGGTTGTCGCAATGTGGACAATGGATCATAAGCTCAATTCTTGGCCGGCGAGACGTGATCAGCCCACCCCCCCCCCGCCGCGCTCAGAGCGCGACGGGTTTGCCGGTGGCGGCGGACTTGTAGGCGCCGTCGATGAGTTTCATGAGCGACAGGGCTTGGGACGGGGTGTTGAGGGGTTTTTCGGTGCCTTCAATGGTGCGGATGAAGTTGGTGGCGGAGCGGGTGCGGCCCATCGTTTCGTCGGCTTGGACGATGATGTCGCGGTTTACGTGGCGGCCGTTTTCGAGGGTGTAGAGCTGGCAGGCGTCGATCGCGGTGTTGTCGAGGCCGTCGGTGCTGAAGAGGCGGCGAACGAGGCCGCCGGCTTTAGTGCCCTGGAACGTCACCGAGACTTCTTCGCGTTGGTTCATCTCGGCCCACGAGACGGCGAAGTTCATCGACTGACCGGTCTTGAAGGTGACGAAACCGTGCGCGGCGGCTTCGACGTCGGTCGTGCCGTTTGCGACATCGGGGATGCCCCACGGGCCCTTGAAGGCTTTGTTGGAAATGTGATCCTTGTAGGTGCGCGCGAGGACGTGCGCGGGCTCGGGATAGCCCATGAAAAACATGCCGAGGTCGACCATGTGGAGGAGGTCGATGAGGGGGCCGCCGCCGGACATGGCCTTGGTGGTGAACCAGCCGCCGAAGCCGGGGATGCCGGCGCGGCGAATCCATTTCGCCTGGCAGGAGTTGATGGTGCCGATGGTGCCGTCGGCGACGTAGTCCATCATCGCGTAGCTCTCGGGGCGGGCGCGGTTGTTGAAATTAAACATTAGCGTCTTCTTCGCCTTGGCGGCGGTGGTCTGCATGACCGCCATTTCCTTGGCGCTGAGGGCGGGCGGTTTTTCGCAGAAGACGTGCTTGCCGGCCTCGAGGGCCTGGAGGGCGAGGGGCGCGTGGAATTTGTTGGGGACGATGACCGAGACGGCGTCGAGCTCGGGGTGTTTTTTCAACATTTCGGCGACATCGGTGTAGACGCCGGGGATGTTGTGCTTGGTGGCGGCTTTGTGGGCGGCGCCTTGGTTGACGTCGCAGAGGGCGATGATTTCGGCGCCGGCTTGGCGGAAACCGGTGGCGTGATAGGCGGCCATGCCGCCGGCGCCGATGATTGCGATTTTAGTGCTCATGAGAGTACGGAGACTTGGTTTTGGAGCCGCTAAGCTACGCTAATTTTCGGAAACTAGAGGCGGGGCGACGGCTTGCGTGCTTCCCCTAATCGGCGAAGCGCTATGACGTGGTGTGCTTCCGGTTTCTAATCAGCGAAAATTAGCGGTTAAGAACTGTTTTGATTATTTCCGATCAAACTGGGCGTCGAAGACGATGGCGCTGGAGGGGAAGTCGACTTTGCGGACGAAGGCGGAGGCTTCGGTGGCGCCGTGGATGCGGTCCATCCGGCTGTCTTCCCACTCGACAGAGAGGGGGCCGCGATAGCCGACGTCGTTGAGGGCGACGATGATTTCCTCGAAGTTGATGTCGCCGTGGCCGAGGGAGCGGAAATCCCAGGCGCGGCGGGCGTCGCCGAAGCTGACGTGGCCGCCGAAGACGCCGACGGTGCCGTCACCGTGACCCCACCACACGTCTTTCATGTGGGCGTGGAAGATGCGGGGGCCGAAGGCGCGGATGAACTTCACGTAGTCGACGCCTTGGTAGCCGAGGTGGGACGGGTCGTAGTTGAAACCAAAACGTTTGTGGCCGCCGACGGCTTCGATGGCGCGTTGGGCGCTGGCGATGTCGAAAGCAATTTCGGTGGGGTGAACCTCGAGGGCGAAGTTGACGTTGGATTTCTCGAAGGCTTCGAGGATGGGGCCGAAACGTTTGGCGAAGTCGGTGTAGCCAGCGTCCCAGTAAGCTTGGGAGGTGGGCGGGAAGGCGTAGATGGAGTGCCAGATGGAGGAACCGGTGAAGCCGTTGACGACGGCCGGGTAGTCGTCCTTGCCGTTGTTGCCGGGTTTGGCGTCGAAGAAGGCGCGGGCGGCTTTGCCGGCGGTGATCATCTTCTTGGCGGCGCGCTTGCGGACGCCTTCGGGATTGCCATCGCCCCAGACATCGGCGGGAAGAATGGATTTATGGCGCTCGTCGATGCGGTCGCAGATGGCCTGACCGACGAGATGGCTGGAGATGGCGTAGCAGGTGAGGCCGTGGTCCTTCAGCATCGCCCATTTTTCGTGGACGTATTTCTTGGAGGTGGCGGCGACGTCGACATCGAAGTGGTCGCCCCAGCAGGCGAGTTCGACGCCATCGTAGCCCATTTTTTTGGCGAGGGGCGCGAGTTTTTCGAGGGGGAGGTCGGCCCATTGGCCGGTGAACAGCGTGACTGGACGTGGCATCGTATTTGTTTTCGGAGGGTTGAGGGAAGGATGGGAAGGGGGAGAACGAGAACGAGAACGAGAAATAAGGGCACGCGGAGCGTACTACGGGTCTCTCCTCGGACGTCGAGGGCCGCAAGAGGAAATCTGATTTATGGCGGGCAAAGTAGCGGGTCAGGCGGCGGGCGGGAGGCACTCGAGGAGGTCGAGCGTGGGCGACGGGTCGAGTTGCCACGGGCCGAGGCCGGCGGGGACAAAAATTTTATCGAAGGGACGCAGGGCGAGAGTCTCGTCACCGACGGTGAGGGTGCCGGTGCCGGCGGTGACGATGCCGATGAAGCACTCGCGATCGCGGCGGGTGACGGAGCCACGATGATGGCTTTTGCGGATACGGAAGCAGGGCGTGCGCTCGGCGCCGATGAGCGCGTCTTGAAAGGAGTCGGGGCCGAGCGCACGGGCGCGGCGCGGGGGACAAAAGGCTTCGGTCGCCACGCGGTCGCGGGACCAGCGGCTGAAATCGAAGACATCGAGGCAGAACTCGAGGCCACGGCCCATGAAGCGCGCGCTCTCGGGGAGGGTGTAGCCGCCGCGTTCGAATTCGAAGCGCACGACGAGATCGCTGGGCTCCATGATTTCCGCGAGCAGGAGACCCGGGCCGAGGGCGTGGGGTACGCCTCCGGGGACGATCAGGGTGTCACCGACTTTGACCGGGATGCGGTCGAAACAGGCTTCGAGGCCGGCGATGTCTTGGGTTGCGATGAGGTGGCGGAGTTGGTCGCGGGAAGGTGGCCGCTGGAATCCGAGATACAGATACGGCGGATGCGGAAGATCGTCGCGGATGGCGAGGAGGTGGTAGGCCTCGGTTTTTCCCGAAGGGGCGTTGAGGAATTTTTGGGCAAACGCCGCCGTCGGGTGAGTTTGGAGATGGAGCCGGATCGAGGGGTCGAGCAACTTGACGAGGAGCTGGGGGCTGGCGCCAAAGCGGGCGGCGTGCGCGGCGCCGAGGTAGTAGGCGGGGTCGGCGGCGAGGAGGTCGGCGAAATTGTGCGGCGTCGGGTCGTCGCCACAGTGGACAGGGGAGAGGCCCTCTGAGAGTTGAGAGGCGGCGGCGGTGTGGCGGGTGGCGTCGGGGGGATTGATGGCGCGGGTGGTGGAGGCGATCCAGTCTTCGGGGAAGTGGGTGTCGGCGGGGGAGAATGCGGGCACAGGGACGTGGCCGCCCACCTCGGAGGCGAGGTGGTCGAGGGTGCGGCCGCCGAGGTAGGTGCGCCAGACGCGATTGGGCGGGAGGCGCAGGATTTTTCCGTGAGGAGCCATCGTTGAGGATTAGGCGGAGGGATGGAGTTTCGTCGAGGCATACGCGCTCATCACCAGCCGTGCGCCGATCACGATGACGAAGCCGCCACCACCGAGGAAGGCGAGGCCGCCGACGAGGGCACGGGGAATGAACGCGAGCAGGCTGGCGGCGTGCGGTAGAAAGCCCGTGGGAGTTGTGAGATCGGTGGGGGCGGGACGGGATGGTGGTTCGGGAATCCCATTGGATTCTTCGCCGGGCTCAGAGGGACAAGACGGATCAGCGGTAGAGCCAGTATTTTTGGCTCTGCTGCTGGTAGATTTTCGCCTGCTCCCGCCACTGTTTGAGCCACCGCTCGATGTCGGTGTTTTTGCCGTTGGCGGCGAGGTCATTGAAGAACGCGCGCGAGCCCATCAGATTGAGAAACAGGCTGCGTTGCGGAGTGGGGGCGAAGGTAAACGGATTTCTAGGTTCCAGTTTACAGGCGAGTCGCATGAGATGGAAATTCAGCTCGGTGGGGCGCCAGGCGTCGTAGTCCCGGATCTCAATGTAGAGTCCGGTGCCGGCTTTGCCGGTCTTGGTGTTGGGCGCGCTGACGCGGCGGAAGTCGATGCCGGGGAGTTTGAGGGCCCGTAGTTCTTTTTCGTAGACGTCGATCTTGGTCGTGAGGTGAAGCACGCCGCGGAACTGGTATTGCGAACCCACGCCGTGTTTGAAGCCACCGAGTTCGCAGCCGAGGCCGGTCATCGGGTAGCCCTTGACGGCTTCGAAATCCGAGATGAGTGGCGAGGTGGGAATCCAGGTGAGGCCGGTCTCGGTCCAGCGCATCGAGCGGGTCCAGCCGCGCATGGGGATGACGGTGAGTTTGCCTTTCGTGCGTTGGGCGTCGGTGAGGGCGTGACGGCCGGGTGCCTCGGGGGCGTCTTTCGTCATGCGGGCGAGTTCGCCCATGGTGAGACCATGCACGTAGGGAACGCGGAAGGCGCCGACGTAGCTCAGGAGGTCGGCGTCCATGGGCGGGCCATCGGCCTTGAGGCCGCCCAGCGGATTGGGGCGATCGAGGATGATGATTTCGACGCCGTATTCGAAGCAGGCGGACATGGCGCCCTTCATGGCGCTGATAAATGTGTAGCTGCGTGTGCCGATGTCCTGCAGATCGACGACGAGGGCGTCGAGGTCCTTGAGCTGGGTTTGGGTAGGCTTGCGAGTCTTGCCGTCGTAGAGCGTGCGAACGGGGAGGCCGGTACGTTTGTCGATGTAGTCGTTGAAGTTTTTCCCGGCGGGAAATTCGCCGTTGATGCCATGCTCGACGGCGAAAAGGGCGACGAGTTTGACGCCGGGGGCGCGGCGGAGGATGTCGGCGGTGGGAATGCCGCGGCGATTGACACCTGCGGGATGCGTGAGGAGGCCGAGGCGTTTGCCTTTCACGGCGGCGAAACCATCGGCTTCGAGGACGTCGATGCCGAGGAGGAGCGGACTGGATTTTTCTACCGGCGCGGGCGGAGGCGTGACCGTGATCTGCGGGGCGACGAACGGTGCGGTGGGCTTCGGAGTCGGCGGCTGGCTCGCGCTGCAACCGAGGAGGCCAAGCAGCGGCACGAGGAGCGGGAGCAGAGGCTGGAGGAACGGGAGACGGAGCGCGCCGAGCATAAAGGTACTCGAGAGTGGGCTGCGCAGCGGGGCGCGGTCACGTCCAAAAGCGCACTGAAAGTGCGAAGAGCGTGCCAAACGCACGGATGAGCGCCAGACGGGATGGCGGATTTTGTATTCCTAAGAGGTTACCAATGACCGACGCACGAGGGGCGGTCAGAGGGACTGGCGGATGGCGGCGGTGAGAAGGTCGGGGGCTGCGCGCAGGGCGTGGGCGAGCGGGGTGCCGGCTGGCGTGATCGCGTGAAGGGTGAGGTGGGCGCGGGGTGTGAGCGTGGAGACGGCACCGGCGAAGACGTGGACGGGTTTGCCGAGGGCGAGAGCGCGGGCGGCGACGGCGCCGGGACCTTTGCCGGTGAGCGAGGTGTCGTCGAAGCTGCCTTCGCCGGTGATGACAAGATCGGCGGCGGCGAGTTTCCGTTCGAGGTCGAGCCATGCGGAGACGAGATCGAACCCCGGGAGGAGTTTCGCATCGGCGGCCGCCATGAGGCCGAAGGAAATGCCGCCGGCTGCCCCGGCGCCGGGGAGGTCCATGAGAGCGTTGGGGCGGCCGGTGTGCGCGCAGAGGAGGCGGGCGAGGCGCGCGCATTCGTGATCGAGGCGGGCGAGGTCGGCGGGGCGCAGGCCTTTTTGTGGGCCGTAAGTGGCGGCGGCCCCGCGGGGACCGAGGAGGGGATTGGTGACGTCGCAGGCGATGCAGATCGGTGGGAGCGGGTCGGTAGGAAAGGAGCCGGAGGAGACGGGGCGGGAGGGGAAGGGGACGGGGTTTGGGGTCTGGGGTCTGGGGAGGGAAAGGCAGCCGGTGAGGTGGACGACGCGGGGCCAGTGGGCGGGGATGGGAGGGGAGACGGGCGCATCGTCGGCGAAGTGACAGGTGAGGCCGAGGGCGGCGAGGGCGCCGAGGCCGAGGTCGCTCGTGGCGCTGCCGCCGACGCCGAGGAGAATGGCGGCGACGCCGGGGCGGGCGGCGGCGAGACGGATGAGTTCGCCGGTGCCGAGGGTCGTGGTGTGCCACGGGTCGCGTTGGTCGGGGGCGAGGAGGGCGAGGCCGGAGGCGGTGGCCATCTCCACGACCGCGACGGTCGGTGGAATGTCCAATGACCAATGACCAATGTCCAATGACAGGAGGGTGCGGGCGGGGCTGGGAATGTTGGTGACGGGGACGAAGCCGATCGTGGCGAGCGTGGGGGTGCCTCGGGGGCCGGTGACGGTGTGCGTTTCGACGGTGCCGCCGGCGGCGCGAGTGAGGATTTCGCAAAAGCCTTCACCGCCGTCGGCGAGCGGGCAGAGGTCGAGCGTCCAATCGGGGTGACGTTCGCGCAGGGCGGCGGCGGTGAGTTCGCACGCGTGCGGCGCGGTGAGCGAATCTTTGAATTTGTCGAAGGCGAGGAGGACGTGCATGAGCGCGGAGCAAATTGATTGCCGCGTCGCTGGGGGCTCCGAGCAATATCAAAACGTGGGTCGGTTTGCTGGCGCTCGCCGCTACCGGGCGGGGCGTGGGTTGGCTCGCTGGCGCTCGCCGCTACGGGGTGCTCGAGGCTACGGGGCGCGATTGGCTAGAAAGGCGGAGTGCAGTCCGCCCGACTCTTAAAAGCCGCCGGTGACGCCGGGGGTGTAGGTGAAGCCGAGGTTGTTCGCGATGGCGAAGCGGCTCCAGTCGGGGGCGCCGTCGACGACGCGGTAGCGCGTCTTTTGGGCGTTGGTGACGTTGCGGCCGGAGACGAAGAGACGGGCCCAGCTGGTGACGCGGATGCCGGAGCGGGCGCCGAGGGCGAAGGATTCGTGGTCGGTCGTGAAGAGGGCGTTGTAGGTGAAACGGGCGCGGCTCGCCTCGAAGGCGGAGCGGCGGATCATGTTCACGGATCCGCCGATCGCGTTGGCGCTGTCTTCCGGTTTGCGGAGGAGGCGGACCTCGACGCGCGAGATGTCGGCCGAGGAGGAGCCCATCATCTCGAAATTGCGGTCGCGGTTGCCGGTGCCGAGAGTGGAGGTGGAGGCGGTGGGCAGGCCGTCGAAGCGAATCTCGGTGTTGACGGCGTCGAAACCGCGTACGCTGACGCCGATGATGTTGTTGGCGAAATACTCCACGCTGACGCCGGGGAGCCACTTCATGAGTTCGCCGGGATTGGAATCGGGGAGCGTCCCGAACTGATCGGCGGAGATGACGCTCTTCTGGCCGAGGCCGACGCGCTGCTCGTTGACCGCGATGGCGGCGGCGTCAGTTTCCTTTTTCGATTGCACGGTGAACGCGTTCATTTGCACGGGGGAGTTGGTTTCTCCGTAGCGGGCCTGACTCGCGAGGGTGATGTCGCGTTGCGCGGTTTGGCCGGCGGTGATGGTGAGGGTCACTTCCTGATCGTCGAACCCGGCGAAGCGTACGCAGAGGGTGGCGGCACCTGTGGGCACGCCGGCCAGGCGAAACGTGCCACTCTCATCGGTGAGGGCGACGAACTCGGTGCCTTTCAGGGAGACGCGGGCGTTGTTGAGGTAGTCGCCGGAGACGGCGTTTTTCACGCGGCCCTCGATGGTGCCGGTCGTGGCC
>SYGN01000015.1 GCA_005799525.1 Opitutaceae bacterium
CCGACGGCCGTCTCGTGCCCGCCGCCGCTGCCGGACGTGAGGATGCGGGGGTAAAATTTCCCAACCCCGGGGGCGGGCTCGTCGCTACGCTCGACGACGTGGGCCGTTTCCTGCGCCTCCATCGCGACCGCGGCGTGGCCGCCGGCACGCCGCTGCTCCAGCCCGCTTCGCTCCGCGCCCTCTACACCCGGCAGCCCGCCACCAATCGCGAGGGTTACGGCCTCGGTTTCAATCTCCTCCACGCCGGCGCAGACGGCGTCGCCGATCGCGTGCAGCACACCGGCGCCTCGGGGACGCTCGCGCTCATCGATTTTCAACGCGACTTGTTCGTCGTCGTGCTCACCCAAGTGCCGACGAAGCAACGGCAGCCCTTCGGCAATCGAATCAACCAGGCGGTTTCCGCGATTTTCCCGCCACTTTGATTCTTCGTTCTCACTTATGATTCTCCGCCCTCTCTTCCGCCTCGCGGGCGCGATTCTCGCCTCTGGTTTGCTCTCCGCCAACGCAGCGTTCGCCGCCCCGTCTCGCCCTAACATTCTCCTGATCGTCTCCGAGGACAACGGTCCCGAACTCGGGTGCTACGGAGACCCCTATGCCCGCACGCCTAACCTTGATCGTCTCGCCGCGGAGGGAGTGCGCTTCAACCGTGCGTTTGTCGCCCAGGCGGGTTGCAGTCAGTCGCGGGCGAGTTTTCTTACCGGGCTTTATCCGCATCAACATGGGCAGATCGGCTTGGCGACGTGGGGCTTCCGGTTGTATCGCGAAGATACGCCGAATATCCCGCGAAGTCTTAAGGCCGCCGGTTACCGCACCGGCATCATTGGAAAACTGCACGTCAATCCCGAGTCCGCGTTTCCCTTCGACTTCGCCGAGATTCCCCAAGGTAACTTCGCCCGCCGTAACCTCGGCGACTATGCGAAGCGCGCCGAGGGCTTTATCACGGCCGGTGACCAGCCGTTCTTTCTCAGCGTAAATTACCCTGACGCGCACGACCCTTGGCTGCGGCAGGTGGACGGACTCCCGAAAACGCCACAGACCGGGCGTGACGTTAAGGCCATGGCTTATTTCGGCATCGATCCACCCGAAATGCGCGAGATGGTCGCCGACTATTACAATAGCATGAGTCGACTCGATACGCTGGTGGGTGACCTGCTCGCGGCGCTGCAGCGCTCGGGCAAGGCGGAGAACACGATTGTCGTGTATCTGGGCGATCACGGTGCCGACATGCTTCGCGGCAAGCGCACTTGCTATGAAGGCGGCCTGCGCATCCCGCTGATCGTGCGCTGGCCTGGGCAGACCAAGCCCCAGGTGCGCGAGGAACTTGTTTCCACCGTGGACCTTATGCCCACGTTTCTCGCCGCCACCGGTGCCACTCCGGTTTCGGGCTTGGCTGGTCGGGCTTTGCAGCCGCTTTTTGGCGATGGAGCGGCCCAGTGGCGCACCCATGTATTTAGTGAGTATCATACCCACGCCGCGGCGGCGAATTACCACCCGCAACGCGCCGTGCGCACGGACCGATTCAAACTCATCGAGAATCTTCTGCCGGATATCATAAACCCGGGCTACGCCGATACGAACCGCAAGCTAGAGGGCGATGCGATTGAGCGTGGGCAGGCGGACTTTAGAGGCGGTCTGCCCAAGGCTATCGCCGCCGCCAGTCCTAAAGTCCGCGCCGCGTATGCCGTGATGGAAAAACCGCCACGTTACGAACTCTACGATCTGCAGTCCGATCCGCATGAATTTCGCAACCTCGCCGGTCTTCCCGAACACAACCAGATCCTCGCAGATCTGGCCAAACAACTCAACGCTTGGCGCGAGCAAACTCAGGATTCACTGCTGGACCCGAAAAATCTTCAGCGTCTCACGGCCGAGGTCACCGCCGTGAAGGGTAGGGCTGCTGGCGGAAGAATCGCCTGGGGCTATCCCGACTACTTCTTTGGCAAAGAACCCGCCGCAACTTCAGCTGAAGCGCCGACGAAGAAAAAAAAGAAAAACCCATGAAGAGTGTGCTCCTCGCTTTCTTATCGTTCTTGGCGCTGGGCCCTTCGGCATTCGCGGCGGACCGCCCGAACGTCCTGATGATCGCCGTGGACGATCTCAACGACTGGGTCGGCTACCTCGGCGGCCATCCCGATGTGAAGACGCCCAACCTCGACCGCTTGGCCCAGCGCGGTCTCGTCTTTGCCAATGCGCATTGCCCGGCGCCCGTTTGCAATCCCTCCCGCGCGGCGCTGATGACCGGACGCCTGCCGGCCCATACCGGCATCTACGGCAACGAGGTGCGCTGGCACGAGGCGCTTCCCGATGTGCCCACGATTCCGCAGCACTTCAAAGCGCAGGGCTACCACGTTGCCGGGGGCGGCAAAATCAACCACCACACGCCAGGCTACAACCGCGCGAGTGATTGGCACATGTATTTCAACCAAGTTTTCGACAGTCACTACCAGGTCGGTCTCGCCCGCGGCGATGACATGTCGAAGTTCGCTTGGCCTCCGGGTTTTCCGCTGAACCAAATCCCGGCGGTGAAGGCGTTCTCGCGCCCACCGGCAAATCCTAACGAATTCGACTGGGGCCCGTGGGATGCGACCGACGAGGCGATGGGCGACGGCCAACTCGTCGAGTGGGCGGTGAAGTTTCTCTCGGCCCCGCCGTCACGGCCGTTCTTTTTAGCTCCGGGCATTTATCGGCCGCACCTGCCGTTTTATGCGCCGCGAAAGTATTTCGAGATGTATCCGCTGGATCGCATCACGCTGCCGGTGGTGAAAGCCGATGACCTCGACGATGTGCCCGCCGGTGGCCAACGCATGGCGGCGGATCGGCGTGGTGACCTCGAACTTGTGGTGAAGGAGGGCAAATATCGCGAGCTGTTGCAGGCATATCTCGCAAATATCACCTACTGCGACGCGCTTGTCGGCCGCCTGCTCGATGCGCTCGAGGCCGGCCCGGCGGCGAACAACACCATCATCGTCCTTTGGTCAGACCACGGCTGGCATTTCGGCGAAAAAAATCACCTGCATAAATTTACCCTTTGGGAGCGATCCACCCGCGTGCCGTTTCTCATCGTCGCGCCCGGCGTGACGCGGGCGCAAACCCGCACCGCGCGGCCCGTGGGGTTGATCGATTTGTTTCCCACGCTCAATGAACTGTGCGGCTTGCCGACGGTGGCGGAACTGGACGGCCAGAGCCTCGTGCCGCTCCTGCGGGATCCTCAGCGCGCTTGGGATCGGCCCGCGCTAACGACGCACGGCCGGGGCAACCATGCCTTGCGCAGCGAACGCTGGCGCTACATCCGCTACGCCGATGGCGGTGAGGAACTTTACGATCACGCCAACGACCCGCACGAGTGGAATAACCTCGCGGGCAAGCCTGAGTTCGCCGCCGTGAAGGCCGACCTCGCGATCTCTCTGCCGAAGACCGACGCCGCGCCGGCCGGCGCGAAAAGAGATCGGAAACGCGATCCGAAAACCCCATGACGACTTGCGCCTTTGTTTTCCTCGCGACCGTCTTAGCGCTGTCCACCTCTCCGGTCTTCGCGCAAAAGAAGAAAGCCGCCAAGTCCGCCGACGCCCCAGCGCCGGCCCTCCCCACGTTCCAGGGCGACGTCACCGCCATGAGTGTCGTTGGCCGCGTCGAACAGCACCCGACCGCCTGGCGCGTCTGGCAGCCGGTCATCATCCGCGGTGAGCGCCCGCGGCATCTGCTGGTCGCTTATGCCGCGATGGCCAACGGCAAGAAGGACATGGGCGATATCGTCGCCACACCCTCAGCCGACGACGGTGCCACGTGGGGCGCTCCCGTCCTGATTTTCAACCATCAAGTCCGACAGGGCAGCGTGCAGTTTGCCTACGCCAACCCCGTGCTCTACCGCGCACCTGATACCGACATCATCTGGTGCTTCGCCATGCGCTGCCTCATCGCCCAGGAGAACAGCGAGGAGTCCCAACTCACCGCCGCGTTTACTGCCGACGGCGGCCGCTCGTGGACACCGGTCGAGCTTGCGATGCACTACACCGGCCCGCTGATTACCAACGGCGGCATCGTCGAGACGGTGATCGACGGGAAGCGCCGCTTTCTCCTGCCCGCGCACCGCAACACTCTCGCCTCCGATCCCCGCGGCTCGCGCGATCATTTCGTGCTCAGTAGCTCCAGCTTGTTGGAATGGAAACTCGAGGCGTTCATCCCGCAGCCCGCGGCGCCGCGCGTGTTTCTCCACGAGGGCAACCTTGCTGCCGGCGACGCGCCCGGCGAACTCAAGATTGTCATGCGCACGGCGGACTACGACGACCCTGAGAAGACCACCAACCCGCCGCGGGCCTACTCGAGCGTGAGCCGCGACGGCGGTCGCACGTGGAGCACTGCTGCCGCCGAGCCCGACCTGCACAACGCCAAGTCGAAGGGCTTTTTCGCCCGAGCTGCCGATGGCACGCACCTCTACGTCTACAACGACGGCCCTGCGCAACGCGACCGCAGCTGGCCCGGTTTCCCCCACGGCGGCCGCAGCTCGCTCCGCTACAAGACCAAGCCCACTGGCGGCGCGTGGAGCGCCGAGAAGACCTTCTACGACGCCGGCACGAAAAATTCCTACCCGACGCTCGTCGCAGTAGCCCCCGGCGAGTTCCGCGCTGTGTGGGACAGTGGGGACGCCACCACCCCGCGCACGCACATCCTCTTCGGAAAATTCAGCCTGAACCGATGACGCTGCGCCACGCCAACCGCCGCCGGTTCGCCGGCCCTCCCCGTGCTCGGAATCCCGGATGCCGCGGGTGGCGTTGGCTCGCTGCCGCCGGCCTCGGTGGGCTCGCCCTGTCCCTCGCCGCGGCGCCCGCCGGCGGGCCGCTCCGCGTCCATCCGGAGAACCCGCGCTACTTCGCGGACGCCTCCGGCCGCGCGATTCTTCTCACTGGTTCCCACACGTGGCCGAACCTCGTCGACATGGGGTCGGGCGATCCGCCCCCGGCCTTCGACTTCGATGCCTACCTCGCATGGCTGGTGCGCTACGGGCACAACTTCACCCGCGGCTGGGCGTGGGAGCCGACCCGCTGGGACACCACGCAGATGCGCAACGCCGAGTGGCGTAACGGCACGCATGTCGTCGCGCCGCAGCCGTGGCTACGCCCCGGGCCGGACCTCGCGCTCGACGGCCGCCCAAAATTCGATCTCGAAAAACCTAATCCCGACTATCTCGCGCGCCTCCGCGACCGGCTCGCCCGGGCGCGCGCGGCGGGCGTCTACCTATCGGTGATGCTCTTCGAAGGCTACGGCGTGCAGTTCCAGAAGGACGCGTGGCGGAATCACCCTTTCCATCCCGCCAACAATCTTAACGGCATCGACGGCGACCGGAACGGCGACGGCAAGGGCATTGAGATCCATCAACTCGCCGATGCTCGCGTGACCGCGATCCAGGATTCCTACCTGCGCTGGCTCGTCACCGGTCTGAACGATTTCGACAACCTGCTCTACGAAGTCTCGAACGAGACCCATCCGGGCTCGACCGAGTGGCAATATCATGTGATCCGGCGCGTGATGGCGGTCGAGGCGGCGCTGCCGAAGCGGCACCCGGTTGGCATGACTTTCCAGAACCGCGGCGGGACCAACGCAGCCCTCCTCGCCAGCCCGGCCGACTGGATCTCGCCGAATCGCGAGGGCGGTTTCCGCGACGACCCGCCGGATCTAAAGGGCGCCAAGGTCGTCCTAAACGACACCGATCACCTGTGGGGCATCGGCGGCGATGCCGCGTGGGTCTGGCGGAGCTTCACGCGCGGCTTGAATCCGATTTTTATGGACACCTACGATGGCAAGGTGCTCGGCCGAGTGCGCCCGCAGGACGACGGCCCGCGCCACGCGATGGGCCGCGCACTGGCTTTGTCGCGCCGGATCAACCTCGCCCGTTCCGTGCCCCGCAACGAACTCGCCTCGACCGGCTGGTGCCTCGCCGAGCCTGGAGTGACCTATGTCGTCTTCGCCCCGGAGGCTGGGGTGATCGAGGTCGATGTATCCGCCCATCCCGCGCGATTCTCCGTCGAGTGGCACAGCGCCGACGGCGGCGACGTGACCCGCACAGCGCCGATCGTGGGCGGAAGCCGGTCGCGCCTGACCGCACCCTTCGCCGGGTCGGCGGTGTTATTTCTCCAGCGCGATTGATCGGCGACCATTCCAACACTCTAACTCATGCAAACCCGGCTCCAATTTCTCCTTCTGTTATTTGCGGTTTTCGCGGCGGGACTCCCGGCTTCCGCTGCGTCCGGCTCCCTGCCGGTGCTCAAGGTTAGCGACAATCGCCGTTTTCTCGTCACTGCGGACGACCGGCCGTTTTTCTGGCTCGGCGACACCGCGTGGGAGTTGTTCCACCGGCTCAATCGCGAGGAGGCGGCGCGCTATCTCAAGCGCCGCGCGGAGCAGGGCTTCACGGTCATTCAAGCCGTCGCCCTCGCCGAGATCGACGGCCTCAACACTCCGAACGCCTACGGCCACACGCCACTGCACGACAACGATCCCAACCGACCCGATGAGGACTATTTCCGGCACGTGGATTGGATCGTGGCAAAAGCCAATGCGCTTGGACTTTATGTCGGCCTCCTACCGACGTGGGGCAGCTATTGGCATTCGAAGCGAGTAATTTTCACCCCGGAGAATGCCGAGACCTACGCCCGCTGGCTGGGGTCGCGTTATCGCGACGCCGGCATCGTCTGGATCCTCGGCGGCGACCGCGCGGTGGAAACCGACCGGCATCGCGCCATCATCGCGGCGATGGCACGCGGCCTGGCGGCGGGCGACGGCGGGGCGCATTTGCGGACATTTCATCCGCGCGGCGGCCAGAGCTCGTCCGCCCCGTTTCACACTGCCGGATGGCTGGACTTCAACATGCTCCAAAGCGGCCACTCGCCGCTGAGCACCAACTACCTCGCGATCGAACACGATTACGCGCTCTCGTCGGCCAAACCCTGTCTCGATAGCGAGCCGTCCTACGAGTATCCGCCCGATGCTATGCCGCCCAAGCGGCCGGTCGGCGCGGTCCAGGTGCGGCGCAATGCCTACTGGGCGGTCTTCGCCGGTGCCTTCGGCCACACCTACGGCACGCATCCGATCTGGCAGATGTATGCTCCGCCGCGCAAACCGCTGTGGGACGTCACGACGCCATGGTCCGACGCTCTGGAGCTGCCGGGCGCGCGGCAATTGGCCCACCTGAAGGCGCTGCTGTTGAGCCGGCCCGTCCTGTCGCGCGTCCCGGATCAGGCGTTGGTCGTGGCTGGGCAGGGGGAGGCCGTAGCACGCATCCAGACCACCCGCGACGGAACTCCAGGCCGGAACGACGCCACCTACCTGATGGCTTATTTTCCGGAGCATCGCTCGGTCACGCTTGCCACCGAGGTGATCGCCGCTCCCGAATTACGCGGCTGGTGGTTCAATCCGCGTAACGGCCAGCCGACCGCGCTGGGCGCGCTCCGTAAAGGACCACAGATGGAGTTCACGCCACCCACGCAGGCAGCGGGCGAGGACTGGGTGCTCGTCCTCGACGCCGCGACGTCGCGCTATCCCGCTCCGGGCGGCGCAAATTTTCCACCACAATGAAATGTGTCCAACCCCTCCTTGCCGCCCTGTCGCTCGCGTTGCTGTTCCCGCTGGCCACGCTTCGCGCCGCTGCGCCAGCGGCCCCCGCTGCAAAACCGAACATCATCCTCTTCCTCATCGACGATCTCGGCTGGCGCGACATCGGCGCCAACGGCAGCACGTATTATCAAACTCCGCACATCGATCGGCTCGCCCGCGATGGCGCGCGCTTCACCGATGCCTACTCCGCCAGCGCCCTGTGCACGCCGACGCGCGCCGCCATCCTCACCGGCAAATATCCCGCGCGCCTGATGCTAACCGACTGGTTGCCTTCCGGTCGGTGGGATCCGAAAGCCAAGCTTCGCTCCGGCCGCTTCTTGCGCAGTCTGCCACTCGAGGAGTTCACGCTCGCCGAGGCGCTGCGCGAGGCCGGCTACCACACCGCCAATATAGGCAAGTGGCACCTCGGCTCCGAGCCGTTCTCTTTGCCGGAACACCACGGCTTCGACGTCAACATCGCCGGCAACGCCCACGGCGCGCCCGGCAGTTTCTTTTCCCCCTACGCCGGCGACTGGTCGATCCCGAGCACGGGGCAGCGCGCGAAATGGAACGTTCTCGCCGACGGCAAACCCGGCGAATATCTTACCGACCGCCTCACCGACGAGGCCGTGAAGTTCATCCGCACCAACCGCGAGCGCCCGTTCTTCCTCTATTTTCCGCACTACGGCGTGCACACGCCGCTCCAGGCGAAACCGGAGGTCGTCGCGAAATACGAAAAAATTCCGGAGGCCCAGCAGCAGGGTAAACCCGTCTACGCCGCGATGGTCGAGAGCATCGACGACAGCGTCGGCCGCGTCGTCGCCACGCTCCGCGAACTCGGCCTCGAGCAAAACACCGTGATCGTGTTCACCAGCGACAACGGCGGTTTCTGGAACGCCACCAGCAACGCCCCGCTCCGCGCCAACAAGGGCGCCTCCTACGAGGGCGGCATCCGCGTGCCGCTCATCGTGAAGTGGCCCGGCGTCGCGCGGCCTGGCCTCGTCAGCGCCGAGCCGGTCACGAGCCCCGACCTCTATCCCACGCTGCTCGCCGCCGCCGGCCAGCCGCCGCGCCCGAGCCAACACCGCGACGGCCTCGACCTCCGCCCGGTCCTCACCGGCTCTGGCGCGCTCGGCCGCTCCGCGCTCTTCTGGCATTTCCCTCACTACAATGAGCACCCGTCCAGCGTGCCGTCCTCCGTGATCCGCAAGGGTCCGTGGAAACTCATCGAGACCTTCGACCCTGAGGGCACCGAACTCTTCAACCTCGCCGACGATCTTTCGGAGAAAACCAACCTCGCCGCCGCCCAGCCCGCCGTCACCGCTGATCTCCGCCGCGAACTCGCCGCGTGGCGCAGCGCCGTCGGCGCGCAGATGATGGAGCCGAATCCCGACTACGACCCCGCCGTCCAGCGCCGCGAGAAGGGCGCAAAGAAAAAGAAGGCCGCCAATGAAAAGTAATTTCCGATTCTCTGCCGCGTGTCTCGCGGTCGTCACCATCGGCGGCCCGCTCCTCTCCGCCGCCGCAGCGCCCGCCAAGCCCAACGTCCTCTTCATCGCCGTCGACGACCTCCGCACCTCGCTCGGCGCCTACGGCGA
>SYGN01000121.1 GCA_005799525.1 Opitutaceae bacterium
CCGGCGCCCAGATAATGGCGGTCGGCCAGTTGCTCGTCGACCCCCACGACGTCGGGTGCCGCCACGACCTCCACGGTCAGCTCGCCGCGATTCGCCGCCACGGCCATCTCCCCCACGGAAATT
This sequence comes from Opitutaceae bacterium, assembly GCA_005799525.1. Taxonomy (GTDB): domain Bacteria; phylum Verrucomicrobiota; class Verrucomicrobiia; order Opitutales; family Opitutaceae; genus GAS368. Next base: position 124 of record SYGN01000121.1, read on the forward strand.
TCGGAAAGAGAGTTCATCCCATCCGAGCAGAGTCCGTCGGCACGATTTTGTTTAGTCAAAAAGCAACTCCCGCCCCCAGGCCGCACTTAGGCTGCTGGAAAAAATACCGTGCCGCCCTGTCAGGCCACGACCGGTTTCTTACGCTTCTCCACCAACGCCAAAAGTAAATCCCCCTTGGAAAGACTGCCGCGGAGCGTGCCGTCGATCCCGACCACGGGCAGTCTCTCAGCCACAATGCCAAGAAACCCTCCGAGCGCAGCCGTGAGCGGTTGGTCGGGCGTTAACCGCGGGAAATCTTCGTGCAGAATGTCGCGCGCAATCACGAGTTGCGCGAGATCGGGCTCGCCCAAATACGGCTTGATGTCGTGGAGCGAGACCACCCCCAAGAACCGACCATCGGCGTTGACGACATAGAGGTTGTTCACCCGGACACCGAGAAAGACCCGGGCAATTTCGGCGAACCGCGCCGTCTCGGCCACCACCGGCGGTTTCACCCGCATCAAATCAGCCACGCGCGTCTCATGCGAAAACGGGGCCACCGACTCGGCCGCGGCCGTCTTCGTCTTCAGCGCTTCGCTGTAGAGTGACCGTGCATCGAACCCCCGCGCCGTGTAGTAGGCGATCACGCTGCACAACATCAGAGGTAAAATGATATCATAGCTCAGCGTCATCTCGAATAACATGATGACTGCCATGACCGGTGCCCGGCTCGCGGCCGACAGAAACGCGCCCATGCCCACCAACGCAAAAGCCCGCGGGTCTTGGGCTGCCGCCGGCCAGACCGCATGCACCGCCATGCCGAACAGATACCCGGCGCTCGCCCCCATGAATAGCGACGGAGTGAATACCCCGCCCGGCGCCCCCGAGCCAAATGACGCCATCGTCGCGAGCCATTTGCACGCCGCGATCCCCAGCAACACTTTCCAGAGTAAGCCGCCATTGAGAATCTGCACGACGACGGAATAACCGTTGCCTGCCACCTGCGGGACGTTGATCGCGATGGCACCGACCGCCAGACCGCCGAGCGTGAGCCGAGCGACCAACGGTAATTTCAACGCGACGAAAAATTCTTCCGAGCGACGAAGCGACCGCAAGAACCACGGCGCGAGCACGCCCGACAGCAACCCGAGGAAGAGGTAGGGCCCCATCTCCAAGGGCGAATTGAGCTGAAAAGCCGGGACCTTGTAGAGCACGTGAGCCTGCGTCAGCACGCGCACGGTGAGAGTCGCTACCACGGCCGAAACCGCCAAGGGCCCGAGGCTCTCCATCGCGATGGTTCCAAGGATAATCTCCGCGACGAAAAATGAACCCGCGATCGGCGCATTGTAGGCCGAGGCGATGCCCGCCGCCGCGCCGCACGCGACGATCAGGCGTAACTGCGGTGGCGTAAACTGCCGCCAACGTCCAATCAACGAGGCCAGCACCGCCGCCAACTGGACCATCGGCCCTTCGCGCCCAATCGAACCGCCGGACCCGATCGAAAATAGGGCCGCCGCACTCTTCACAAGACTCGCCCGGATGGGGACGTGGCCGTTGCCGATCGCGATCGCCTCCATGTAGTCGGTCGAGCTCTGTCCGGGTGCGATGTGTTTGCCGAGCAACAACACGATGCCGGCACACATCCCTCCCAACGCCGGCACGAGCAGACAGCCCCACCAGGGAAGTTTTCGCATCGACTCGACCACCCCCAAGCCCTCACCCGAGTAGCCAAATAATTCGTGAACCCCCTCCGCAAGCCCGGTAAAAAACACCGACGCGAGCGCTCCGAGAAATCCCGCGAAGGCCGCCCACAGCAACGTCACCTGCCACTCGGTCGGCTGGAGTTTCTCTTGAACCCAGAGCCGCCACCGGAGCAAGCGCATGAGCCGACGCAGCAGGAGCTCCGCGGGATCCATCACCAATTTCATCGCTGGGCCTCCCCTGCACGCGCCACGCTTAACGGTCGTTTGATTCCTGACTTTGGCTTGCGGCGATCACACACCGGAGAGGTAAGGTTCACGCTGCGATTATTGGGCTGATTCACGGTTGCGGAGAAGCTAAGACACCCGACCGCCAAAACAAGCTTCCCGCAGAGCCTTCTTGCTCACGCCGGTGAACAACCCGTCCAACCGTCCGCGCGCCGTTCGTGCCGACCGGCTCAATCCAGCGTATACGGTTCGGGCTCTTGCTCCGGCTCCGCATGCGCCGTCAGCGTCACAAGGCTCCGCAACGACGTGAAGTGTTGGGTCAAATCAAAATCTCCGCCCAGACCGCCGATGAGTTTGTCGAACAGGTCTTTTTTCGACGCCTTCAGGGTCTGAATCCGCTCCTCGATGGTGCCGGCCGTCACCATGCGATAAACGAACACCGTGCTCTTCTGGCCAATCCGGTGGACCCGATCCACCGCCTGCGCTTCGACCGCCGGATTCCACCACGGGTCGAGTAAGAAAACGTAGTCTGCCGCGTGGAGCGTGATCCCGGTGCCCGCCGCCTTCAGCGAGACGAGCATGGCAGCCGCACCCTGCGCGGCTTGAAACCCTTGCACCGGCTTGAGACGGTCGAGAGTCATCCCCGTGAGTTCGTAACGCGGCAGCTCCGGAAAGTGTTTTTGCAGCGCCTCACGCACGCGACCGAGGAGCATAACGAACTGCGAAAAAATCACGACCTTGTGGCCGCTGCTGACGATTTCGGTGAGTTTCTCCACCAGCAGATTGATCTTTCCCGAATCCGTGAGCGGGGAAGTGCGCCACGGCAGCATGTCCGGATCGCAACACGTCTGGCGCAAACGCGTGAGGAGCGCGAGGAATCCGAAACTCTTCTCGCGCATCGCCGCGCCGACGTCGTCACCCAGCCGGTCGAGACCCTCGGAGCAAATCCGCGCATACTCGGTCCTTTGCACATCGGTGAGGGGGCAGATTAAATCCATCTCCATTTTCGGCGGCAGCTCCGTGGCGACTTCTTTTTTCGTGCGCCGCAGCACAAAGGGAGCCAACTGGGCGCGGAGCCGCGCCAGCGTGCCCACCCGGTCGGCCTGCAGGGCGCTCTCAAACGTCGCGCGCGAACCCAGCAGGCCCGGCAACAGGAAGCGGAAGATGCTCCACAGGTCGAGCTGACGATTCTCGAGGGGCGTGCCCGTCAACACGACGCGGTGTTGCGCGCGGACCGCGAAACAGGTCTGCGTAATTTTCGCGTCCGGATTCTTGATGAACTGGCCCTCGTCGAGCACCGCGTAGCCGAACTCCGCACTCGGCAGCATGGTCCGGTGTTTGCGCAATTGCGTATAGCTCGCGAGCCAAATGACCGCGTCTTTTCGCTGGGTAAAATCATGCCCGGTCTTGAGCACATCGACGGCGAGCTGCGGGAAAAATTTCGCGATCTCTTCGCGCCACACCGGCACCACGCTGGCGGGGCACACGATCAGATACGGCTTGCCGGGAATCGGGCGGGCCGCGAGCAAGGCCAACACTTGGATGGTTTTGCCGAGTCCCATTTCGTCGGCGAGCAGGCCGTGACAGCCGACATCGCAGAGATGGTGCATCCACTCGACTCCACGCAGCTGATACGGACGCAACAGCTCGGGCAACACCGGCGGTGCCAGCGGGGGCGCGAGCACGCTTCGGCGCCACGCCTCAATCTCCGGGGACAGCGTGAGCCTGAGGCGAGGGTCGCTAAACAGCGAAAAAATCAAATACGGAGAGAGCGTCCCTTGCTCCGCTGCATCGGCACCCTGCGTCTCCTCCACATTTTTTTGCCACGCGTTCAACGACGCCCATTTCTCCGCCGGGAGCGAGACGATGCCGATGCTAGGCAGGAGGACCGGCTGGCCGTTGCGTTTCAGCACCGTATTGACCTCCGCGTCCGTGAGCAGCCGTTCGCCGGCGCGGAATATCCACCGCAGATTGAGCGCCGCATGTTCGCCGTCTCCGCCGGTTGCTCCGGCTTTCAGCGGCGCGCGCTCCGCGACGGCTTCGATTTCGATCGCGCGCGTGCCCTTGAGGAGATTCGCCGATTTCTCGTCGAGCTCGATCAGAAACAACCGTTTCCAGGCCGGCAGCACGGTCCTCAGAAAATTCGGCATCTCAACCAGTGACTCCATCACATACACGCCGGTGTCGAGGCGGTAATGGAAGTGCGCCTTGCGCGCGTAGGCGGCGAGTCCGATAAGTTTCGCCCGTTCGCCCGAGGTCACATGACCGTTGCTGTGCGCGTGCGCATCGGGTCCCAGCGCCGAATGTTTCGTCTTTTTATCGGCGTCGAGCCAGGCCGCTTGAAACGTCAAGCCCACCGTCTTGGTCTTAAACACCAACACGAGGCTTCGCGAGGGTCCGTTGTGGGTACCCACTGCCGCCGTGGCCAGCGGCGTGGCCTTCGCCGGGCCCGGCCCGTGGCCATTACCGGTCGCGGCTGCCGCTGCGGCTGCACCGCGTCCGAATCCATTGCCCAAACCATGCGGCTGACGATGCGCGAAACCGGGCGCGGAGCTGGGCTGATGGCCGTGACCATTACCCCCGAAATGCGCGGGTGCGCCGTGGCTCGGAGCCGCCAGCGGCGGGTCCCCTGGCAGCGGCGAGATTTCATCCGCCACCAGTTCCTCAATCTCGTGCAACCCGGCAACTGCAAGCGCATGCGCAACCTCGTGGTCCGTGGAGGAGGAACGCACGCTCACCCCTTCGCTGGTCCACTCAATGACGGCGTATTCATCCTTTTTTTCGATACGCCGATGCACGATCGCATCGTGATCCGTGAGTTCCAATTCACGCACCTCACTGTCTCGATAGAGCTGCCGGCCCACCTCGAGCTGGTTGGCCGTGAAGGACCCTGACCAGTCGTGCTCGAGTTTTCCGAACCAGAATTCGAGTGAATGAGGGGTATAGACGCGCTTTGGACCGTGTGACTGCATCCGCGGAAAAAGGGGCGAAACTAGAAAGTGCCCCGAGTGGTGCAACCTCTAAGTTGCCGTGTCACACCAACGTCATGGCGGATTTTTGCACGGAGCTAGGGTTTGATTAGGCGCCAGGCATCGCGATGCTGGTGGCGAGCCATGGTGTTGTGGAAGTCCTTCAGGGTCGATTGGCGTTTGTTTTTTCGGGCGTCGCTCCAAGCGTAGTAAAAGCCCATGACGATCCGGCGCACTTGGCCGAGGACGAGCAGGCTGTTGCGGTGGCGCACGCGGCTGGCGTCTTCCATGGCGGTGACATCCAGCCGGGAGTGGTGCCCGGTCTCGATGCCCCAATAATGTTCCGCGTCACGCTATTCCAGGGACTTTTCATCGTGGCGAAGTCGGCGCTTCGTCACGCTGTTCGCGGCGCGCCGTGCAAAGCGTGACGTTTCAGCAAGCCATGC
>SYGN01000122.1 GCA_005799525.1 Opitutaceae bacterium
GGAAGACCTCACGGGCTGGATCCGCCGTTACATGCGAAAGTGCTTCTGGTTGCGCTGGCATCACCCGCGTGGCCGGTTGAATGCGCTCAAGCGATTGGGCGTGCGCGGCCGGGCCTTGGGGAACGCCTACTGCGCGAAAGGCGCGTGGGCGATGGCGCGGCATCCGACCCTGCAACAAGCCCTGAAGAACGCCACGCTGCAACGCCATGGGTTCATCATTCCGTGGATACCGACGCCGGCACCCAGGTGACCGGCGCCTGTTTCAACCGCCGGATGCGGAAAACCGCACGTCCGGTGGTGTGGAAGGGTCACGGGGCGCAATCCCCGTGACCCCATCCGATCGTGCGGAGCCACGAAGGAAAATCACAGGGCGCTTTACGGGCGGGCTTTTTGGTGCATGCTGGGAACATGAAGAGTCGCAATTACCTCTGTTGCGCGGCTGGCGTAGGAATACTCGCCGCGATTTTCTTGGGGGGATGTGCGTCGGGCCAAATGTCGCGCATCGATTCGAACCGGGATATTTATGAGTCGTGGCCGATCGAGACCAAGCAGGCGGTGCTCGATGGAAAAGTGGAGCCGGGCATGTTGCCGGAAATGGTCAAGGTGGCGTGGGGCACTCCGACCGAGGTGGTGGGGAGTCCGGGTGGTGGGCCGGGTGACGAAATTTGGGTTTACAAAAAAGGCGGCCAAGATCCCTCAATGATGGGCTACCCGGGCGCAAGTAATCCCGGTGGCTATCCCAGCAGTGGATATCCGGGATCCGGATATCCGGGCGGGGGGTATCCGGGCGGCGGATATCCCAGCGGAGGTGGTTCGACTATTGGGATTACCACGGGTCGGGGCGGCACGGGGATTATCACGGGCGGTGGCGGCGGAATTGTAATCGGCGGAGGGACGGGAATCAGCGGCGGAATGGGTGGAATCGGCATCGGTGGTGGCGGCATGGGCGGACCGATGCGCTCGCGGTCGAGTCCGGAGGACGTGAAAGAAGTGGTGTTCCGCAATGGCGTCGTGTTCCGCGCGGATTTGCCGACGGAGCCGAAGTGATCCGAATGGGAGCGAGGCGGCACCGCGCCGCGACGACGCGCTACTGGCCGAGTGTTTTGTAGTCCAGCACGGTGTGGCTGATGAACCCCGTGGCGAGGGCGTGGCGGTCGGTGAGCGGTTCGGTTGGTGAGAGGTCCTCGCCCAAGTGGAAGATGAGACGGTGCGTGCCGTCATCGGCAGCGGGGCTGAAGAGACCGGGCACGACGACGCGCGCGGGGACGGTGCGGCGGACCTCGGTGGTGACGTCGCAGGGAAACGGGAAATTGAGGTTGTGCACGATGAACTCGCGCGGCAGGGTGGCGCCGAGGCAGGTCGGCACGAGATGCGCGGCGTGGCGCGCAGAGATCTTGAGAATGGCGTGGAGCTCGGCATCGGGGATGTCGCCGGCCGCCTTGAGGCGTTCGTAGATTTCGGCGGTGAGGTCCTGCGAGAGCGCGACGGCGGGCAGGCCGTGCAGGGCGCCTTCCCACGCGCCGCCGATGGTGCCGCTCGCGATGATGAAACCGAGGCTGGCGTTGAGTCCGATGTTGATGCCACTGACTACGCCGTCAGGTTTTAGTTCGGGAGGGAGGAGATGATCCAGCGCGATATTGACGCAATCGCTGGGGGTGCCGTTGACGACCCACGTGGCACAGCCGAGGCCGTGGTCGGTGGCGACGGCGTGGACCGGGCGGTTGCGAGATTTGGCGGCGCCAATCCAGCTTTGTTCGGTTTTGGGCGCGACGACGGCGACGGTGTGGCCGGCGGCGAGGAGGGCGAAAACGAGTTCGTGGAGGAAGACGCTGTGGATGCCGTCGTCGTTGGTGACGAGAAATTTCATGAGGGAGGGACGAAACACGAAACCGCCAAAAGGGAAGCCAATAGAAATACTCGCCGCGTGCACTGACGTTCGCTGGCTGAAGGCGGAATGGATTGAACGATGCAAGTGGCGCGAGGGTCGCGTCGGTGAAGGAACGGTGGAACCGAAACGCGGCAGAGGTCTCAGCTAGGGATTGCCATTCGGTGGTCGGATTTGTTTTCTCGCCGGTCATGTCCTCGCGAAATTTTCTCCCCCTTCTCCCCGTGGTTGGCGTCTTGGCTCTGGGTGGCTGCGCCAGCGTCTCGACCGAAAACAGCGAGTCGTCGCCAAGTTCAGCCGCCGCCGCGATCCCTTCGGGCGAAGAGGCGAGCGCGTCCCGCTCCGCGACGGCCACGGGGAAAGCCGATAGTCTGGCGGAAAAACCTGCGGTCGCCGCAGCGGGAGCGGACACCCCTCGCAGCACCTTCCGGGCGGAACGGGAGGCCCGGGCGGCCAGCGCCACGAATGCCGCGAGCTCAACCAATCTTGCCGCGTCCACCAGTGACACACGGGCGTCCAGCAGTGACACACGGGCGTCCACGACGGCCGAGACGGCGAAGTTGGTCCAGCAACTCGGTGACGCGTCGAAGGAGTTGGCGATCTTGCGTGCCGCGAATGCCAAATTCCGGGCTGAACGGGTGCAACCCGCGAAGGCGGTTTCTGCTGTCGCGACGATCGATCCGGCGGACGAAAAACTTTCGGCCAGCCTCAAGTCTTACGCGGCCTTCAAGCAGGAAGTGGGCAATATTTTTTCCGAGGTGGAGCGAGTGCGGCAGGAGAATGCCGCGATGAGCAGTCAGTTAAAAACGGCGGTGGAGCAGGCGGACCGGGCGCGGGCCGCGATGGCGCGTCTCGAAGCGGACTTGCGTGCTGAGCAGAAGTCGCGGGCTGAGGCGGAAAAGACCGTGGTGCAATTGCGCGATCAATTGCGCGCGGTGGCCCGGGCGGTATCGGCGGCGGGGCTGAGCGTGGAAAAGTTGTCGGGGGCGGCGGAGCTGCCGGGAAAGCGGTGAGGGGCGGGGGCGATTGAAAATGGCCCGACGGTCCTGCTCTCACGAGCAGGGCGACTACGCGGAGCAAGTCCCTGCTCTCACGAGCAGGGCCACGCGGAGGACGCCGTGGGGAGGGCGCAAAAAGCCGGAGCACTTGGTGGGGCTCCGGTTGAGAGAAGGAGAACGATGGGTTAGGCTTGCGGCGCGGGTGCAGCCGGCGCGGCTTGGCCCCCACTTTGATTCTGGCCTTCCATTTCCTTCATCGCAGCTTTGCGTGAGAGGCGGACTTTGCCGGAGCGCTCGTCGATGCCGATGCACTTCACCCAGATCATCTCGCCCATTTTTACGACGTCTTCGGTGCGACGCACGCGGAAGTCGGCGAGTTCGGAGATGTGGCAAAGACCTTCTTTGCCCGGGGTGCATTCGACGAAGGCGCCGAAGTCTTTGATGCCGGTGATGCGGCCATTGTAGAGCTTCCCGTTTTCGATCGGGGCGCCGCCGCCGCCAGGACCACCACCACCACCGCCGCAGAGACCGTCGATCTCGGCGAGGGCGCGGTTCATGGCTTCGCCATTGTTCGAATAGACGAAGATCTTGCCGGAGTCGTCGTCGGCGATGTCGATCTGCGCGCCTGTGGTCTCGGTGATGCGACGGATCGTCTTGCCGCCGGGCCCGATGAGGAGGCCGATCTTCTCGGGATCGATCTGGATTGTTTGGATACGGGGAGCGTATTGGCTGAGGCCGGCGCGGGGCGCGGGAAGAGAACCGAGCATGACCTTGAGGATCTCGATGCGGGCGTCGCGGGCTTGGAAGATCGCGGTCTTGGCGATTTCGAACGGCAGGCCGTTGATCTTCAGATCGAGTTGGAAGCCGGTGATGCCCTTGGTGGTGCCGGCGACC
>SYGN01000123.1 GCA_005799525.1 Opitutaceae bacterium
CAGGCCGAAGCCGCGCGGATTTTCGTCCGAAAACGCCGACACTCGCGTTGCCTTCGGATTCGACAACGGGCGCCACAGCCACTCGTTCGCACCGTTGAAAACCATTAACCCGTCGGAATCGTGCACCTCGGGACGAAAATCACCGTGGTTCGTACCGGAGTTTTCCCCATGCCAAAACATACTCGTTAGTGGCGCGAGACCGAGGACCTTCGGATTTTTCCGACAATAAACCACGGCCTTCACCTGCATCACCGTGTCGGCACCGGGGGTAACGGTGAAGCGATAGGCCCCGGCGACACTCGCACTGTCCATCAGCGCGAAGATCACACATTGCTTCGTGCCTGCCGCCGGTCGTTCGATCCAAAATTCCTCGAAGACGGGGAACTCCTCGCCCTCCGGTTCCGTGGTGTTGATCGCCAGTCCGCGCGCCGACAGCCCGTAAACCGTCTTTAGGCAGAGCGCCCGAAAGTAGCTCGCCCCGACAAACGACACCAACTCATCCGCCGGCAGATTGAGACTGCCCAACACCTTAAAACCCGCGAAGCCGACGGTGTCAGGCAGCCCCCCGCCGACCTTGAGGCCTCCATAGTTGAACATATCACGGGAAAATTTGACCGGCGTCACCGTGCGACCATTGAGCTCGAAGACTTGGACTGACTTCTGGTGTACGAAGCCGGGATGAAAAAACTGCAGCTGGTACGGCAGACCGTCGCGGCGCCACCACGATTGGTCACGACTGAACGTGATCAGCCGATACTCGTCGTAGCTCAGTTTACGCAGCGCCTCCGGCACCGTCGTGGCCCGGGGTACATAGGCGCGCGCCGCAAGCATCTTCGCGCGGTAGCGCAGCGTCTCGAAATCAAACATCTCGTTGAACGCGCGAGCCGACGCGTGTGACGCGCACAGAGCAAAACACGGGAGGAGCAGGGCACGGAGTTTCATTTGTCCAAGAAATAGCTTCGTTGCTTGTCCGCAATGGGCAGCGCGGCGCGCTCCATCACTTTCAACAGGTCTTCCCACACGAGCCGCTTCTTGCGGTTGTCGATGGGCGGACGCAGTAGATAACTCGGGTGGTAGGTGATCATCAGCGATTTCCCCCCAAACTCATACCAACGCCCGCGCACGTCGCCCAAGGTTTTGAACGCAGCGAAACCGAGCAGTCCGTGCGCCGCCGTAGCGCCGAGCGCGACGATCACATCCGGATTCACCACGTCGATCTGGGCACGGAGATAAGGCAGGCAGTAGCGGAGTTCACTCTCGGTCGGTGGCCGGTTGCCGATCTGCGCTTCGCCGGCAGGGGTGGGCATCTCGGGCCGCCAGTTCATGATGTTTGCGATGTAAATCTCCGTCCGTTTCAGCCCCATGGCCTGAATCATCTTGGTAAGCAGTTCCCCCGCCGGACCGACAAACGGTTCGCCTTGAATCTCCTCTTCCGCTCCCGGCGCCTCGCCGACGAACATGATCTTTGCCTCGACGCTGCCAGCGCCGAGCACGACTTTCTTGCCGGGGCGCACGTGCGCCTTGCACGTGGCGTCGTTGCGCACGAGTTCAAGCAGTACGTTCCAACGCGTCTGCTTGTCACCCGGCGGCAGGCTCACGGTCGGCGGTGGCGGGAGCTGTTTAGCCACGGGTTTCAGCACGGGCTTCGGAGTGTAAACCGGCGCCGGTGGCTCGTAAGCCTTCAGCGGAACGGCTGCCGCGCGCGGTTCCAAGACCGACGCGGCCGGCTCCGGCGTGTCTAGAAGCGCCGCCGCCGATCCTCCGCGGGCGCGGGCTTGCACGATGCGGCGCAGCGCCGCGACACTCTCGTCCGACACCGCCACTGTCTTCACCCCGGCCGTTTTCAGGCGGCGGAGCTCGTCGGTCAATGCATGGAGGGCGTTGCGCATGGCAGCAAATTACGGGGAGCGATGCGCCAGCAGCTTCTCGACATACTTGCCGAGCAGGTCGAATTCCAAGTTGACGCTCTCGCCCGCGCGCCGTCCGCGCAGATTCGTCACCGCAATCGTCGTCGGAATCAGCCACACCGCCAGGCTGTCGCCCTCGACTTCCGCGACCGTCAAAGAAATGCCGTCGATCGCAATGCTCCCCTTGTGAATCACGTGTCGCCCGCTTCCGGCCGGCCCACGCACCCGCAGAAAATAGTCATTCCCGCGTTGCTCGAAGACCTCGACTACACCCAGCCCGTCAATGTGGCCCGAGACAAAGTGGCCGCCGACCTTTCCGTCGAAGCGCAGGCTCCGTTCCAGATTGACCGGAGTCTCGGGCGCGAGCGCGGAGAAATTGGTCAGACGGCGCGTCTCCTCCAGCACGTCGAAATAAAAGTGCGCCGCGTCAAAATGTGTCACGGTGAGGCAGCAACCATTCACCGCAATGCTGTCGCCCAACGCGGCGCCCACGAGGGTCGTGCCCGCGGCGATCTGCAGGCGCCATGACGCGGCGCCCTGCGCGAATGAAACGACGCGGCCGGCTTCTTCGACAATGCCCGTGAACATGGGAGTGATTATCTGAGTTTGATCCGGAGCACGGCGGTCTCGCCACTGCGGCTCACGAGGAGGACGAACTCGGCGCGCGCCTGATCGGTTTCGATTTCCGCCAGCTTCGCCGCGACCAGGGTAAAACTTGTCGCTTCGGCACCGTCGATTTCTTTGATCCAGTCATCTTGCCGCAGGCCCGCGATGGCTGCGGGGCTGCTGGGTTTGACGGAATGGGCAACGACGCCCGACGGCTCGGCTGCCTTCACCCGGCGCTCGATCGCATCGCCGTAAACAAACTCCCGAGCGGTGAAACCGAGCCGGTCGTAATATTTCCGGTCAGCCTCACGCAGCAGCTTGGGTTCCTCGCCGAGCACGGCCTTAAGTTCGACCCGGGCGCTGCCACGGAGAACGGTCAGAGCGACCGTATCGCCGGGTACACGACGATCGATCTCGCGCTCGAGCCACGTGACCACCACCCGCTCGGGCTTGAGCGACGGGAGCGGCTTGCCGTCCAGCGCGAGGATGATGTCGCGATCCTTGAGTCCAGCCTTCTCTGCCGGACTGCCCTCGAGCACTTCGCTGACCACCGCACCGGACTGCGCTTCGAGTTTCAGAAATTTCGCCACGTCCCGGTCCATCGGCTCGAGGCCGTAAGCGCCGAGCCACGCGAGGGGACGCCCGGAGACGTGCTTCGGAATGCGGCCGAGGTTGGGCAGAATCTCCTCCGCGAGCATAAACGCGCTGCTCTCCTCAACGTTGACCAACAGCACGGGATCGCCGCGGTTGCGTCGCGAAAACTGGAGAAAGCTTTGGCCGAACGACGTCGCGGCAATACCGATGAGCACACCGTCGCGGTTGAACACCGGCAGCCCGGGACCAGCCACCTCATGCTGCGCGATCGCCGTGCGCTGCGGCAGCGACTGGATCAGGGCGACGTGGCTCTGCATGATATAGGGCGCAAAATCTTCGTCTTTATTCCGCAGGCCGATGCCCCAGACAAATTCCGCCAGCGCGGGCACCGGCGATGTACCCTGCCCGGTGAAGACCGTGACCGGGGTCAGCTTCGCACGCGTCGTCTCGCCGGCGCGGACAAAGTGCCAGCCACTAAACGCGTCCTGACCGAGGTATTCGGCCGGCGAGCTCGCGGCGTCTCCGGGCAGATACAACTTGAAATCTTTCAACTGCCACGTGGCCGCACGCGGATCGATCGCACCCGATGGAATGATGATCGTACCGTGGGCATCGATGACCGTGCCCATCGAAATCGTCGGACGGCGCTCGGTCTCCGTCTCCGTGACGTATTCAACGGAGACGACGCATTTGACGCGTTCGGCCCACAGGGCGGGCAAATCGGCGGCGGCGCGCAGCGCGGCCGGCGCAAGGAGGAATGCGGCAAAAAAAAGCAGGCGGAACTTCATGGTTTCAAAATGTAAAGTGAGACGCGGCGATTGCGCTGCACCTCGAAGAGCGTCGGCTCGGGCTTGGTCTCATAGGCGGCTTGCGCAGCCTTGATCACGTCGAGTGAGAGGACGAGTTGGTCGTTGATTTTGGTGATGATATCGCCGCGCGAGACACCGGCGGCGGCAGCTGGAAAGCCGGGCTGCACCCCGATGACGACCACGCCACTGGCGTCGTCGAGTTGGTTTTCCCGGGCATAGGCCCGAGAAACTTTACGCACACTGAGGCCCCATTTTTCGAGTGCCCATTCCTCGCCCACGCGGCTCTCGAGCTTCTCGGTCACCACCGCGTAGTCCCGGGTCTCGGTGCCGCGCTTCACTGTGAGTTTAAGGGACGCGCCGACCGGTTGGTTAGCGATCAGGTTTTGGATCGGCGGAAGCTGCTCAGGGAAACGCCCGTCGATGCTTGCGCCGTTCAGAGTGAGCAAAATGTCGCCGCTGCGCAGCCCGGCCTTGGCCGCCGGTGAACCCGGCTCGACGCTGTTGATCAACATACCCGTGTTGAGCGCGAGCGAATAGAAATTCTCCAAATCCTGCAGTTCCTTCGGCACAATTCCGATATAACTCCGGGTGATTCCGCCACCCTCGCGTAACATCCCGGCCACCACGCGCTGCGCCGTGCTCGACGGAATGGCGAATCCGAGATTATTCGCACCCAGGTAGGTGCGGGACGAAATCCCGATGACCTTGCCATCATTGGTGACAAGCGGGCCGCCCGAGTTGCCCGGATTGATGGCGGCGTCAGTCTGCAACCACGTATTGAACGCACCGGTCTCGTAACCGTTCACGCCGCGTGTGTCCTCAAAATAGCGGTTATTATTTGAAATGATGCCGCGCGTAACGGTGCGCGTGAGCCCGTGGGGCGTGCCGACGGCGAACACTTCCTGGCCGGGGAAGAGTTTCCCACTCTCACCGAGGTCGGCATGGGAAAACTTCAGACTGCGGCGCTTCACTTCGACCAAATCGATGCGCAGGAGCGCGAGATCGGTCCAATGATCCCAACCGACGAGTTTCGCGCTGACGCGTTCGAGGTTGGCGAGGGTGACGTTGATTTCAACCGCCCGAGGACTGGCCACATGAGCATTTGTGAGCACGAGACCGTCTGCCGAAAGAATCACCCCCGAGCCAATCCCACCGGTGAAGCGTTTGGTGCCCGCTTCAAAGGCGACCTCCCGCACATCGATCTTTACGACGGACTCGAGGAGCTGCTTAAACCCGCGCTTCATGTCCGCACGCGCGGGTACGACCAGGGCGTAAGCAAAGAAAATAATGAGAGCGAGCGCGGAGATTGACCGGGCGAAGAAAGATTTCACAGTGACGGATTTTATACGATGGCTACCAAGTGCACTGACTACAATTTCCATGAGATCGAGCCGCACTGGCAATCTTTCTGGGAGCAAAATCGCTCGTTCCGAGCGGACAACGCCTCGTCGAAGCCGAAATACTACGTGCTCGACATGTTCCCCTATCCCTCTGGCGCGGGGCTGCATATTGGCCATCCCGAGGGCTACACGGCGACCGACATCATCGCGCGTTACAAGCGTGCCAAAGGGTTCAACGTGCTCCACCCGGTCGGCTGGGACGCGTTC
>SYGN01000016.1 GCA_005799525.1 Opitutaceae bacterium
CTCAGGTCGCGTGTCAAGACTTCACGCCATCTCGTCACGCCATCACGTCGGGCATGACGACCGCCTGACTCATTTTTCGGTCGGAGATCCCCACCACGCTTCGCACGACACTTTCGGCACGACTGTCGGCTCCTGCGTGATTGGAACCGAACCCGTAATCAGGGATTAGCATGACGCGGGACACGACTGCCGCGAGCGCGTCTTTGACCTCTTCGAGTTTGAACGGCTTGATGACCGCAACAATGAGTTTCATGGGAGCAATTCAGATATTGCTGGCATCGTAGATGTACCCGTGCTCCCCGTGGTCGGTCAGATCGAGACCTTCCTGCTCCGCCTCGATCGTGGGTCTCAGACCGATCGTCGTACGCAGCACGAGGGCAATGGCCAACGTTCCGCCGACCGCCAGAGCCAAGGCGACGCCCATCCCCTTGAGTTGCTCAATCCACAACGTGCGCCCGACTGAAGCGCTGAGGTGAGTGGCGAGATTTCCGTTAATCGCGACATCAGCAAACACGCCGGTGAGGAGCATCCCGATCGTGCCGCCCACGCCATGGACGCCGAAGACGTCCAACGCGTCGTCGTAGTGCAGCCAACCCTTCAGCTTGGTGCAGGCAAAGAACGGCAAGGTGCCGCCTGCCAGCCCCACCCAAACCGCCGCCGTTGCGTCGATAAAGCCGCACGCCGGCGTAATCGCCACCAACCCCGCCACCGCACCCGAACAGAATCCGAGTACACTGGCCTTGCCGCGCAAATAATACTCCAACCCCGCCCACGTACCCGCGGCCACCGCCGCGGCAATCGTCGTCGCCATAAAAGCATTACCGGCGATTCCATCCGCCGCGACCGCCGACCCCGCGTTGAATCCATACCAGCCCACCCACAGCAGGCCCGTCCCCACCATACAGAGCACCAGACTATGTGGCGGCATGGGTGTCTTGCCGAAACCAAGCCGTGGACCCAGCACGATACACAACACCAACGCCGACCAACCGGACGCCATCTCTACGACCAAGCCGCCCGCGAAATCGATCGCCTTGATTGAGGCGGCGGGATTGGCCAGGCCGTTCATCAATCCGTTTGCGCCCCACACCATGTGCGCGAGGGGACAATACACCAACAGCACCCAGAGCACGGTGAACGCGAGCACCGCGGAGAACTTCATGCGCTCAACCACCGCGCCGACAATCACTGCCGGCGTGATGATCGCAAACATCAGCTGAAACATCGCGAAAACATTGTGCGAAACCCAAAACGAATAATTCGGATTGGGGGCACCCCCCACGCCCTTGAGAAAAAAGTGCTCCGAGCCTCCGAGGTAGGCGCTATCAAAGCTTTTGCCAAAAACCAAACTGTATCCCACGGCCCACCACAGCACCGTGACCACACTCGTGATGCCCAGGCACCAGCCCATGATCGACAGCACATTTTTCGCCCGCACCAGTCCGCCGTAAAAAAGCGCCAACCCCGGGAGCGTCATGAACAGCACGAGCGCCGCACTGACCATCATCCACGCGTTGTGGCCAGGTCCGGCGACGCCAGCGCTGGGTGTGGTCAGCCCCGGCGGAATTTCGCCGCGGGCGTTTTTCAGAGCCGCGGTCGGATCGGTATTAGCCAGATAAGCCTCCAAACTCGCCAGCCGTTGCTCCACCGTCGGAGCCAGCGCGGCGGGCACCACCGGCGCCGCCGCCGCGGACTCGCCTCGCACCCCTGGAGAGCACAGCAGCCCGAGAAAAAGTGAGATGAGAATAGGACGAAGGTAAGCACTGGTTGTTCGCATAAGGAACCTCCCACTCAGTAGTATTATTCATGCTAGTCACGTCTTTGATGAATCGATCAATCACAGTTTATGACAGAGCCCACCGGGAATCCCCGCCACAAGCCAATCAACGCCGTCCCCACCGCCCTGTTCCGGACTCAGACCGCCGACTCGCCCCGCTCGTCCGTCCGGATGCGCACCACCTCCTCCAGCGGGAAGATAAACACTTTACCGTCGCCGATCTTTCCAGTCTTCGCGGCTTGAACGATGAGCTCGACCGCCTTGCCAGCAACCTCATCAGCCACGGCCACTTCAATTTTCACCTTGGGCAGAAAATCGACGGTATATTCACTGCCACGATAGATCTCCGTATGTCCCTTTTGGCGGCCGAAGCCTTTGACTTCGGTCACCGTCATCCCCTCGATCCCGGCCTCGGCGAGCGCTGCTTTTACTTCCTCCAGCTTGAATGGCTTGATGATGGCGATGATGAGTTTCATGCGAGCGTGATGGGTTAAAATTCCTAATCAGAGCGTAGATTCGCCAAGGTCATGCGCAAGCGAGGATCCGCACTTCCGGCTCGCCGCAAAAGTTACTCATTGCATCGCGACCACCGAGCTCACTCGGGCATCACGATAGCAATGTGCAGATCCTTCAGCTGCTTCGCCGTGACCGGTGTCGGGCTCTGCGCCATGAGATCCTGGCCTTTTTGAGTTTTCGGAAACGCGATCACGTCACGAATGCTCGTCGTGCCGCAGAGCAAAGCACACATCCGGTCCAAACCGAACGCGATGCCACCGTGCGGCGGCGCGCCAAAGGTAAACGCCTTCAACATGTAGCCAAATCGGCTTTCCACCACGTCGGCCGGGATCTTGAGCACATCTTCAAAAATCTTTTTCTGCATCGCCGGATTGTGAATGCGGATCGAGCCTCCCCCGAGTTCCATGCCGTTGAGGACAACGTCATAATGCTGACCGCGAACTTTCTTCGGGTCGCTGTCGAGATACGCCGCATCCTCCGCGACGGGTGCGGTGAACGGATGATGCGTCGCGACGTAGCGGTTCTCCGCCTCGTCGTGGCTCATCAACGGAAAATCGACGACCCACAGAAATTTCCAGTCGTCGTGTCGGATCGTCATCTTGCCCCGCTTCACGAGCAGTTGCACCGCCTCGAGGCGGATCCGGCCCAAGATCGCGCACGCCTTTTCCCACGGCGCAGCCGCGAAGAAAATCATGTCGCCTTCGGTTACACCGAGCTGGGCGGTCAACGCCGCCTTTTCCGTCTCCGAGAAGAATTTCACGATCGGCGATTTCCACTCGCCACCCTCGACTTTGATGAAAGCGAGTCCCTTCGCACCGAGTGATTTCGCGATTTCCTCGAGCGTCTTGAGCTCACCTTGCGTGAGATCGGCGAGCCCCTTGGCATTGATCGCCTTGATTGCGCCACCGCCGGTCGCCGTCGAGGCAAACACCTTGAACCCGGAGGTCTTGAACAACTCGGTGAAGTCCACGAGCTCCATGCCGAAGCGCACATCGGGTTTATCCACCCCGAAGCGGTTCATCGCATCGTGGAACGGCATGCGCACGAATGGAGTCGAGATGTCCTGACCCAGCACGTCCTGCCAGAGTTTCTTCAGCATGCCCTCGAACAGCGCGTAGATGTCTTCGCGCGTGACGAACGAAGCCTCGACGTCCACCTGCGTGAACTCCATCTGCCGATCCGACCGCAAATCTTCGTCGCGGAAGCAGCGCGCGATTTGGAAATATTTCTCCACTCCTGCCACCATGAGAATCTGCTTAAACTGCTGCGGCGACTGCGACAGCGCGTAGAACTGCCCCGGGTGAATCCGCGACGGCACAAGATACTCGCGCGCACCTTCCGGCGTGCTCTTGAACAGGGCCGGCGTCTCCACTTCGATGAACTCTTGGGAGTCAAAATAATCACGGATCGACTTCGCCGCCTTGTGGCGCACGTGCAGATTCTTCCGCATCTTCGGACGGCGCAGATCGAGATAACGATACGTCAGCCGCATGTCCTCGTTCACCTTGTCACCACCCACGTCGTCGAGCGGAAACGGCGGCGTGTCGGAAATATTATGGATCGTTAGCTCAGTCGCATCTACCTCGACTCCCCCCGTGGGCAGCGCCGCGTTCACCGTGCCCTCAGGGCGCGCGACGACCTTGCCCTTGATCCCGATCACCGACTCCGGCTTCAGGTGCGCGGCTTGCTCGCCGATCGCCGGATTTGCCTTCGGGTCAAACATCACCTGCGTGATGCCTTTGCGGTCGCGCAAATCGATAAAGAGAATCCCGCCGTGATCGCGAATGGAATCCACCCAACCTAGGAGCGAAACGGTCGCGCCGAGATCGGTAGGGGTGAGCTGGGCACAGTGATGGGAGCGGTGCATGGTCCAAATGAGTCGGACAGGAGAACGCACCCGGCGGAGGGTGCGCAAACAGATTCTCGGTGCTAATCACCCGCCGACTTAGCCCACCACTAGGCTCTCACCTGTCATCTCCACCGGCTTCGGCAGCCCCATTAAATGAAGCACCGTCGGCGCGATGTCCCCGAGCCGACCGCCGCTCCGCATCTTGGTTTTCCCAACGACCAAACCTTCGCCCACGGCAAAGACCTCGACAAGATTCAGCGTGTGCGCGGTGTGCGGGCCGCGCGTGATCGGGTCCCACATCTGCTCGGCGTTGCCGTGGTCCGCACAGACGACGGCCTTGCCGCCCACCTGCGCGATCGCGGCGAGCAACTCGCCCACGCCCGCATCCGTCGCCTCGACGGCCTTGATGGTCGCGGGCAACGAGCCCGTGTGCCCCACCATGTCGGGATTCGCGAAGTTTACCGCGATGAATCCATATTTCCATGACAGAATCGCCGCCTTGGCTAGGGCCGTCACCTCCGCCGCCGACATCTCCGGCTGCAGATCGTAGGTCGC
>SYGN01000017.1 GCA_005799525.1 Opitutaceae bacterium
GGCGCGGCATCCGACCCTGCAACAAGCCCTGAAGAACGCTACGCTGCACCGCGATGGGTTCATCCTACCGTGGATACTGACATCGGCACGCAAGTGACCGGTGCCTGTTTCAACCGCCGGATGCGGAAAACCGCACGTCCGGTGGTGTGGAAGGGTCACGGGGCGCAATCCCCGTGACCCCAGCCGATCAACGAGCCATCGAGACGCTCCCAAAAAAATCGCCCGTGCGCGTGAGCGACCGGGCGAGGTGGGCGGGCACGTCGCGGTACCCGCATGGAGGTTTTTTCAAATCCGCGTGTGACAAAATGCGGGCACCGGGACGTGCCCGCCCACCCTAGAAGCGGCCTTCGATGCCGGCCGTGATCGTGGTGCCGTTGATGAGGAACGTCTCCAATTGGTCGGCCACGCCACGGAAGTAGCGCTGCGGCTCGTTGAAAAGGTTGGCGACGCCGAAGTTCAGCGTGAGATTGCGCGGCAATTGGTAGCGGAGGTTCAGGTTGATGAGGTCTCGGGGCGCGAGATACTGGTTTCGGGAGGGCGCGGTAGCATTGTAGGAACGGATGTTTAAGCTCGTGTAGTTGTAGCTCATTGAAACACCGAATTTTTTGTAGTCCCACGAAACGGCGAGGTTGCCCGTGCGAGGGATGAAGCCGGCGATTTCACCGTTGCCCCGATACGCGCCGGTGGTGCCGAAATCACCGTGAGCATTCGTGACGCTGAAGTTGGCGCTGAGGCGGAGCGTCCTCAAGACACCCGGGAGGAAGCGGAACTGCTGCTGGTAGGCGAATTCGAAGCCCTGGGCAATGGCCGTGCCGGCGTTGACGCTTTGGAGGATCTTGTAGCCTTCATAGAGGCCCTCGAAGCCGTTTTCGGCGCCGGCTTCGACGACACCGGTTTCCCGGGCACCGACGATGAAGTCGCGGATCGATTTGTGAAACCAACCGACGGAGAAGGAGCCGGAGGGTTCGAAGTAATATTCGATCGAGGCATCCCAGTTTTTCGCCTTTTGCGGGAGGAGGGCGGGGTTGCCCAGCGAGACCGTTTCATTGGCATCGCTAAACGAGAAAGCAGGAAGCGCGTTGGCGAGGGAAGGGCGGCCGAAACTCGTGGTCCAAGACGCGCGCGCTTTCATATTCGGCGTGAGGTCGCGCCACAGATGGACGCTGGGGAAATTCTGCCCGTAGCGACCATTGTTTTCGTAGGGCACCCGGAAGTCGCGGGCGGCCGCACCGACGGGATCCGCGAGGCGCTCGGCGGTTGTGCTGAGCACGCGGCTCCGGATGCGGGCCATCCCGACGGTGTCGGTGACCTCCCGTCGGAGGCCGCCGAGGAAGCCGTTCGGTCCGATCCGACCTTGGGTCATCAGGTAGTAGCCGGTGATGACTTCCGTGGTTTTGTTGGAGTTGGCGAGGACGTTTTGCTGGTAGGTGTAGACGTTTTCCCGCCAGAGGGCCGGGTTGGTGGGCTGCCCGTTTTGGATAAACTGAGCGCCTTCCCATTTCGGAATCGTGCGCCCGGTCTTCACTTGGTCCCAACTCAGGATCGAAGGATCAGCCGGGAGGGCATCACGGCCGATGTAGTCCCATTGACGACCGCGGCGGACCAGTTCGACGACGTGGTCCCGCACCTGTCCGCCCGCCTTGAGGAAGGCACTGAAGGATTGAATCGGGAGTTTGTACTTGAAATGGGCCCGGGCCTCACGGATGAAATCGATGTCGAGGTTGCCGGCACCGGTGCTGAGGCCGGACGGGCGGTAGTTCTTGGGGTTGGTGAAATCTAGACCGCCGTTTTGGATGAAGCGCGGGTAGAGGTCGCTTTGGGTGCGATCGAGAATCCAGCCCACGCCGGTTTCGCCATTGGGGCCGACGATGGTGTCGATAGGATTCCCGGCGGTCGGAGTCACGCTGTTGTCGCGGCCTTTAGGTCCGATCAAGGGAATATTGCCGAGGCGGTTGGTGAGTAAGCCCTCAGCGCCGAGCGTGCGGTAGCGGGTGCGGCTCCAGAGACCGGCCCATTCGATATCGAGGGGTCCAAAAGTGTGCTCGCCGGCGAGATCCATGTGACGAAGGCGTTGATCGCGTTGGATCAGGGTCGAGGAGGCGTCGATGAGGGCGGCCTGCGTGGTGCCAGAGGTGTTGGTGTTGACGGAACCGTTGGCGTTGAGCTGGGGTTGCGGCACCGCGCGCACGGTCGTGATGCGATCCGTCCAGCCGGGGACGACGCCGGACGTGGTGGCATTCGGCACGGTGGTCTGGCTGCCGGCAAACGCGCGCGTTTGATACTGGCGGCGCATGGGCTCTGGTGCGTCGTTGTAGATGAGATTGAGCTTGAGGAGGGAATTTCGGCCGAGGCGGTAGTCCCACTTGGTGCTGAGACTGCGCTGGCGGCGGTTGTTGAAATTATCGGTCGTGCGGTAGTCCCACACAAAGGCGGGGCCGTTGCCGTATAGGCCGTTGGGGGCCTGCTGGTAGTCGCGCTGGGTGCGGAAAAAGCCGAAGGCGTTTTCGCTGTAGAAGGCGTTGACGGAGACAGCGAGGTTCTCGGTATTGCTGCCGAAGATGGCGAACTTCTCGGTGTAGGAGGCATTGAACAACCCGTGGTTGCGGCGGGCCTCGCGCAACGGCACCTGCTCAGTGAACCACGGGGCCATGCGCGCGGTGAAGTTGTAAACGATACGGCGTTTTTCCCGCATGTTGAGCGGTGAACGTGTCTTGAAATTCACACTGCCACCGAGAGAGTCCACCGGTTTGTCGGGGGTCTGGCCTTTGATGACTTCGAGCGCCTCAAACATGGCGCCCGTGAAGGCGGTCATGCGGGTGTTGCGATTCTGCGCGCTGAACGACGACATGCCGCCGCCGTCGATCGTGATCGAGCTCATGCCGGCGCCCATGCCGCGCACGCTAATGACTTCGACGACTTCGTCGCCGGGATTGCCAAACGCGACCCCGGGGAGACGGATCGCGAGTTCGGTCGCATTCATGTTCGGGAGGTCACCGAGTGCGTCCATCGAGGCGACGTTCTTGAGATTGTCCGCGTTGCGCTGCTGGGTGAGGGCGGAAGAAGCACCGGCTTTTTCGCTGACGACCTTGAAGGAATCGAGCATCAACACGGAGCTGGTCATCACGAAATCGCGGACGGCGGGACTGCCGGCCGAAATCACCACTGTGCTCGTTTGTGTATCGAGTGCGGTGTAGGTGACGACCAACTCATGGGTGCCGACGGGGACGTTGAGAAGGTAGCGGCCGGTGTTGTCGACGAACGCACTGAGTTTGAGCGCGGGGATTTCGACCTTGGCGCCGATGAGGCCGTTGCCGGTGGTCTTGTTAGTCACATTGCCGGTGACGACGCCCGTCGCCGCAGCGGCGGAGTCAGCGGCAAACGTACGCGGCACATTGAGCGCTGTGGAGAGCGACAAGACCGCACAGAACGCGGCTTGGAGGAGGCCCTTCGCGAGCGAAGGACGACGATTGAGGGGAGCAGGGTGGTGGGTCATAGTAAGAAAGTTGTTGGGAACGAGGGAGGCGCTAGAGGGTTCGGGATAAGCGCCAGAAAGCAATTAATCACTTACCATACGTGCCTGCCCGCCCCGGCAAGGCCAGCGAAAATTTGCTCGTGCCGCTCGCGGGGTGCATTTCCGAGTTTTTGATGACGCAGAGAAAGTGGCAGGGACTTGAGTCCCTTCACTGGAGTTTGGCTCCTGAAGTCCCTCCCGCTGTCTTTGCAGGCATACTCGTATTGACCGAAACTCGGAAATGCGCGGCGCCCCTTGGGCGCGGTAACGCAGCTCGAATCCTGCGAATTCGCCTAACCGCCGGTCGTCAGGCTGAGTCCGGGCTCGCGGCTGGCACGGACCCGGACGGAGGGGACTTTGTCACCGGGATATGCGCCGCTTGGCGGAGCAACTCGGGTTTCGAGATACCCATCTTGTGGGCGAGCTTGGCGAAGCGCACGACCTCGATCTGATCGAGCGCCGTGATACGCTCGGTGCCGTCGCGATCGGTCCACTTAACGTGGTGGTGTTTGCGGCGCGCGGTCTTGACGAGGTCTTTGAGGAAAGTTTGGTCGTCGGCAGGCAGGTCGGTCATGGGCAGGAGTTGGCGGGGCGGGGCGGGCGAGGTCAAGGCGGGCGGAGGGGTGCTCTCCCCAGCGCCCCATTGCTATCGGCGGTTGGGAAACCGCCGTTCGTCCGGAATCGCCTGCTTTGTCTTTGGTGCCGGCGGCGTGAGCTCCACGTTCACCGGCAGTTCGCCCAGTTCGTAGTAGCGGTGCTCGATCACCGCGTCGCGCACGATGGCGACGCGCAGACCGGACTTGGCGCCGCCGAGCGGTTTGCCGACCGGTCCGCTCGTAATGTTCTGGATGTCGCCGTCGCGACCCTCGGCGTTGCGGTGATAGTGTCCGCAAAACAGATACTTCACGCCGAACTCACGAAACAACGCCATGTAGGCGGCACGCCGCGCGAGCGGGATATTGAAATACTGGTCGGGCTCCGACGCGGTGGCGATGAACCATGGGTGATGTTGAAAGACGACGATGTGCGGTGCGCCGGCAGCCTTGGCCTGCATGAGTTCGGTGCGGAGCCAGCGCTCCTGCTCGGCGAGGTGCTGCGGTGCTCCTTGCGGTGAGTGAATCACACTCGAATTCAGCACGATGCCCGTGACGCTCCGGTGGCTGAAGGTGTAGCGATCCGGGCCGAAAATCTTGATGTAATCCGCGAGGCTCTCCGGTGTCGGCTCGTTCTTCACGTCGTGATTTCCCGCGATGTGATAGACGGGAATCGCCGCATCGATCTTGCCCGCGATCCGGCGGTATTCGGCGATTTGCGCGGCGTCGCCCGGCTTGTGCACGAGATCGCCCGTGATGACGACAAAGGCGGGGCGCAGGCGGTTGACGGCGGTGACGGCGAACACGAAGTTCGCGGCGTCCTGCACGAAATCCTTGTTTTCGGTAAACATCCCGAGCTGCGGATCGCTGAGCTGGATGAAAAAGAAAGGCTCTTCCGCGGCGATGCGGACGGGCGCGCCGGCGAGCAGCGCGAGGAGAACGAATTTTTTCATGAGAAGATAAAATGACCTGAAGGTCGGAGCGATGTGGGACGTGTTGGGATCGCCTGCAAGCAGGCTATTACCTGATGGACACGAGCTCAACGAGCAGCGGACGATGGTCGGAGGCCACGGCTTCCGGCAATACCTTCGCTGAGACCACGCGCCACGCACCGGCGGGGCGTAGGAGGACGTAGTCGATGCGAGCGGTCGGCTGCTTGGCCGGGCTCGTCGGCCCCGGCGTCGCGGCGGACGCGTCGGTGAAGTGTTCGCCCAGGACTTTCATCACGCGGGTATCGGGCCGCGCGTTAAAATCGCCCGCGAAAATTGTCGGGATGGAATCGTGGCCAAAGAGTTCGTTGAGCCGCTGCGCCTGCTGCCAACGCGCGGTATCGTCGCGCGTCGCGTCGAGATGCGTGCCGATGAAGCGCAATGGTGGCTGGCCCGGCGGGCGCACCGTCGCCGAGATTGCGATACGCGGCTCGACGTTGGCGGGATTGGGGAGTGCGTGGACGGTAAACTCTTCCAGTGGCCAACGGCTGAGCAACGCCTGGCCGTAAGCGCCGCCCTGATAGTCCATCGCTTTGCCAAAGCGGAAGCGCAGACCGGTGAGGCGAGCGAGTTCCGCCGCCTGATCGACGCCGCCGGTGCGGGTGGTTTTTCGGTCGACCTCCTGCAGCGCCACGAGGTCGGCACGCGACGCGGTGATGACGGCGGCGAGGCGGGGGAGGTCGAGTTTCCCGTCGTCGCCCTCGCCGTGGTGAAGGTTGTAACTGAGGACACGGAGCGCGGGCGGAGCCGCGGGCGTGGCGGCCTGAGCGGTCGCGGCAGGGGCCCCGAACAGAGCAAGAAGGGCAAGTAGAAACAAAGTGCGCAGATTCATCGGAGCGCACGATTCCACGCCGGAGTTCACGCCAGTCAATGACGGCGCGTCACGCCTTCGGGTATTCGTAGCCCTTCCGGTAGTCGCGGCGGAGGAGTGTGTTCGCGGCCGCATCGCCGACGATGACTTCTTTTGCGCCGTCCCACTCGAGGCTGCGGCCGAGTTTCAGCGAGGCCATGCCGAGCAAGGCCATGTTGGTGGAGAGGTGGACTTCGCCGATGTCGCTCACGGGTTTGATTTTTCCGTCGCTGCGGATCGCGGCGAGGAAATCGGCGAAGAGCTCTTTGATGTTCTGTGAATCGGGCGAGTTGATTTTCGGCTCTTCGGTGATGGTCGGCTGCTTCGCGTCGCTCGGGTAGAACGTCCAGCCCTTCTGCCACCCCATGTGGAAAATGCCCTTCGTGCCGTAGAAATAACAGCCGACGTTTTCGCCCTTGTCGGTGTTGTTATTCGCGAAACGACGGTGCTCCCATTGCACGCTGAACTTGTCGAACTGATACGTCGCGAGCTGGTGGTCGGGTGCGTCGGTGGTCTGCCCGGTGGCGGTGGAGACGGCCGGGCCAGCGATGGGCCGGCCGCCGGTAGAGAAGATGCGCTTCGGATATTTTTCTCCGGTGACCCAGAGGACTTGGTCGAGCCAGTGGATGCCCCAGTCGCCGAGCGTGCCGTTGGCGTAGTCGAGGTAGTTGCGGAAACCGCGCGGGTGAATGCCGCGGTTGCCGGCGCCGACCGTCGGCGTGCGGGGATCGCCACCGTTGAACGGCCGCAGCGGGGCGGGGCCGCACCACATATCCCAATCGAGCTCCTTCGGCACTTCCACGGTGGGCAGTGGTTTCTCGGGACCGCTGCCGCCGTAGTTCACGAAACAGCGGACCATGCCGATGTCGCCGATTTTGCCGGCGCGGATAAAATCGCGACCGCTGACAGTGTGCGGCGAGATGCGGCGGTGGGTGCCGACTTGCACCACCCGGCCGGTGGCGCGCGCGGCATTCACCATGGCACGGCCTTCCATGACGGTGTGGCCAATGGGTTTTTCGACGTAAACGTGGGCGCCG
Organism: Opitutaceae bacterium; assembly: GCA_005799525.1. GTDB lineage: Bacteria > Verrucomicrobiota > Verrucomicrobiia > Opitutales > Opitutaceae > GAS368. Next base: position 6,981 of record SYGN01000017.1, read on the forward strand.
GCGTTCACGGCGGCGATCATCGGGAGCGCGTGCCAGTGGTCGGGGGTGCCGATGATCGCGATATCGGGCTTCATTGCCGCGAGGCACTCACGATAGTCTTTGAAGCGTTTCGGTGCGCTGCCAGCGCCGGCCGCGCCGTTTTTTATCGTCGGCTCAAATTGCCGCGCGTCGACGTCGCACAAGGCGACGAGTTCACAGTCCCCGCTGGCGAGGGCTTCGCGGAGGATATTGTTACCCCACCAGCCGCAGCCGATGAGGACGGTGCGAAATTTCTTCGTGCCGGCTTTGTCGGCGGCGCGAATGGAAAACGGGAGCGAGGCGAGCGTCGCGGTGGCGGCGGAACTTTGCAGGAAGGTGCGGCGATTCATTTTTGGGGAAGATTCTCAGGCTTTCCGGCCGAGGCCGATGTGGGTGCGAAGATGGGCGATGGATTTTTCGATTTCGGCTTTCTGGAAATCTTGGTTGGCCTTTTTGCCTTCGGGGCCGGCGGGGGCTTTCCACGCGGTGAGCGGTTTGCCGCGTTGCGCGAGGGCGGCGAACTTCGCGAGCTTGTCGGGGCGCCGGTCGTAGTCTTTCCAGAAATCCGGCTGTTTGTAGGGAAACATGCGCTGCGCACCGGAGATCGTCTCGATCATGATGGGCACGCGCGGACAGAGCTGAGCCCAGCGCGCCGCGAAGGCTTTCCAATCGATGAGGCCCTCGCCGACGGCGGTCCATTGCACGGCCGCGCCCTCCGGAGTGTCCCAGACCTGTTGGTCGCGGAGCGAGGAGCAGATCGTGACCGGCCCGAGCGTCTCGAACGCATCCAGCGGGTCTTCGAGGGTCCAGGCAGCGTTGCCCGAGTCAAAATTGCAGCCGACGAAATCGGTGCCGGCGGATTCGATGAGTTGACGGCATTCCCATGAGTGCAGGTCGCCACCGTGATTTTCCATGGCGATCTTGATGCCGGCGTCGAGGGCGTCGCGGCGACAGGCCTTCAGCACGGCCACGGTGTCGGCAATGCGCGCTTGAATACCGCCTTCGGTTTTCCGGTCGGCCATTCCGCCGAGCAAGGTGCGGAAAATGGGTGAACCCAGCGTCTTCGCCACGCGGATACCGAGACGGAGATGCTCCTCGGCGGTGCCCCAGTTTTTCTTAAAACCCTTCGAGGTCGGGCAAATACTCCAGCTGCCCACGTAGAGCGCGAGGCCGGCCTTTTCCGCCTGGCGACGTACGGCCAGCAGCGCGCTGTCTTCGAGGCTGCCGAGCGCATCAAGGTCGGAGATGAACAGCGTGTCGCACTTGAGTGAGGCGGCGTAGTCGATCAGTTGCGGGGCTTTCCAGCCCATTTCGCGGACGGCAAAGTTATCGAGGCCGACGGCGATCTTGGGCGCAGGCGCCGTGGCGCCGGCGAGAGGGGAAGGGGCGAGGGCAGCGGCGGCGGTGGTGGCGGCGGCGGTTTGGAGGAAGGTGCGGCGGAGCATGGGAGTGGGAGAAATCGGGCGGAGTCGAAATCGTTTTTCGGTGCGAGGCCACCCTGGAAAAAAATCTCGCGCGAATGCCAGCAGGATTGCCGCGCCCGCCGAGCGGGGCGCGCAATGACTTACCGGCAGGGCGGGGATCGCCTCCGCCCTCGCGCGACCGCTACTTGGCGAATAATTCCGCGACGGGCACGATCTTCACCGCTGCGCGGCGGATGCTGAGCGGAAAGGTGCTGATCTCCCGGTCGGCGGCGACCACGGCCGCGGGCTTGGGCGAAGCATAAGTGATGGGGCTTGCGGCATCGGCGACGAGTGCGTCGGCGAAGGCGGCGGCGCCTTGGGTGACGGCGACAATCTTCAGGTTTCCGAGTTGCCAGTGTTTCTTGAGCGCGGCGTTGACCTCGGCGAGCGTGAGCTCGTCCATGAGACGGCGAAATTGCACGAGGTGCGGCTCGCTGAGGCCGTAGAAGGCATCGTCGATCGCGTAGCCGAGACGTTCGCCCGTGGTCGCGGCATAGTGCAGCACGTATTTTTTGAGGAATTGGCGGCGCTCCTCGAACTGCTCGGCGGTCATGCCGTGGGTGACCAGGCGATCGACTTCGCGGAGCGCGGCGCGCAGGGCGAAGTGGCGGGCCTCGTGTGGTACCGGCCGGATCCAGAGTTCGAAGAGCTGGCTGCGGCGTGCGACGTTCTGCGGCGGGGTCATGCGGGCGCCGCCGTTGGGGTAGGCTTCGATGTAGGTATAGTCGCCGTAGTTGAGGCCGCGCTGCTCGCGGATGACTTGGTAGAGCCGGCCGCTGGAGTTGCGGTGTTCACCGAGCCAAGAGTTGGCGATGGCGAGGGCATACCATTCGCGTGCGCCGCGCACGACGCCGAGGGGGAAGCCGACGCTGATCGCGGTCGAGGCCGTTGGCTTTTCCACCAGGGTGACGCTCAGGCCGGAGAGTGCCGGAGGTGAGGGCGCCGGCACCGGCGCGGGCGCGCCGGCGGGGAGCTTGGCAAGGTCGGCGCGGAGTTGATCAAGCAACGCGGGCGAGTAGCCGCCACCGAGGCCGATGACGACATTGTCACGCGTGTAGTGCGCGGTGTAGAAGGCCTTCACGTCGACGACCGTGATGCTTTTTAGAGCGGTGACGGTGCCGGCGCCGAGGTGGCCGTAGCGCGTGCCGCCGAAAATTTCATTGGCGAGGACGGCCTTGCCGAGTTCCTCGTCGCTGGCGAAGCGGAGTTGATTCTCGATGAAATTGAGCGTGCGGCTACGCAGGCGGTCGAGGTCTGCTTGGCTGAAGGCGGGCGTGAGCAACGCGTCGCGCAGGAGCGGGTAGAAGTCGGCGAGGTTGTCGACATGCGTACGCCCGGAGATGACGGTCATCTCCACTGACGCCGACGCGCCGTAGGTCGACGCGAGGGGAAAGAGCTGATCGAGAATCTCGTCGTAGCGCCGTTGCTGCGTGGCGGCCTCGGTGAGCATCGCCGCGGTGAGGGCGGCGAGACCTTCCTTACCGGCGGGATCGTTTTGGGAACCGACCTTGAACCAGAGGCGGAAGGAAACGGTCGGGTCTTTGGCGACGGGGAGGAGAATCGGGGCCGCCGCATCGCGCGGGACGGCGGCGAAGAGAGGCAGGGCCACGAGGGTGGCGAGGAGGAGCACGCGGCGGCTCATGACTGGACGCCTCTCAAGACGATCACGTTGCGGCGTTCGGGCACGAAATACTTCTTCGCGGCGCGCATGAGGTCCTCGGCGGTGACGGCGTCGGCCGCGGCGTAGAGGAGGTCGATCACGGCGATGTCACCGGTGAGCGAGATAAAGCGGGCGAGTCCTGCGGCGACGGCGTCGGGTGTATCGAGGCCCATGAGGAAGCTGTATTTGTTGCGGCGCTTGAGATCGCGCAGGCGAGTGGCGTCCACGGGTGTTTCCTTAAACTGATCGATTGTTTTGTAGATTTCATCGCGGATGGCGGCGATGTCTTCGGAGTTCTTGATCATCGCGTAGATGGAAAAAAGCGGTTGGTCGCGGTTCTGCGGAATGCTGGCGGCGAGCAGCTGGACGCGCTGTTCGCGCAGGAGCAGGCGTTTTCGCAGTTCGCTCGTTTCGCCAAACGCCAGCTCGCCGAGCAGCAGAGCGGCGACGTAGTCACGGTTGTCGGGGTCGAAGGCATCGCCTTTGTAGGCGACGGTGAGAATGGGCAGGGTTTTCCCCGGGTACGTGACTTCTGCCGTGCGCTCGGCTTTCTGCGGCGGTTCGGGCGTGATGGCGGGCGCGACGTAGCCGCGAGCCCAGCCTCCGTAATGTTGCTCGATATGGGCGAGGGTGGTCTTGGGCTCAAAGTCACCGGCGACGACGAGTACGACATTTTCCGGGCGGTAGAAGCGTTTGAAGAACGAGAGGCTGTAGTCGAATTGGCCGGCCATGACCATAATGTCGCGTTCGAAGCCGATCGTGGTGTGTTTGTAAGTGTGGGCGTCGTACGCGAGATCCTGCAGGCGCTCGTTCAGCAGCGAGAAGGGGCTTGAAATGCTTTTTCGGTATTCGCCGTAGACGGCGCCCGCCTCGGTCTGGAAAACGATTTTCGAAAAGGCGAGATTTTGGAAACGGTCGGCTTCGATTTCGATGACCTTGGGCAGGTCCTCGGCGGCGATTTTCAAGTGGTAGGCGGTGTGGTCGTCGGTCGTGTAGGCATTGGTGTTGGCGCCGATTTTGGTGACGATGCCCTCGTAGACGGCCTGCGGATACTTGGGAGTGCCGCGGAACATCATGTGCTCGAAGAAGTGCGCGAAGCCGGACTTCCCCTCCTCGACCTCGTCACGGCTGCCCGTGCGCACGACGGAGTAGTAGGCGACGACGCCGGGACTCTGCATCGGCACGAAGATCGCCGTGAGCCCGTTGGGCAACGTGTGCTTCTCGTAAGGGTAGGGGAACACGCGCGGCGCCGGCGCGGCGACGGTGGCCGCCGCCGTGACCAGCAAAGCGGCGAGGGTGAGGAAAAGGGGACGCATGATGAGTCGCGAACAAACGCGCCGAGCTGACGACGTCAAATCAGCCGGCGGGTTGCGGCGCGTGTTCCGCAGCACGGGTTACCGCGCTGTGGTCGGCACCGGCGGCTGGATTTTCTTGGGCTTCGTCGTCATCTCGAAGTCATCCGTGCGGAACGGGGTGACGGGCAGGCCGTCGGTCGAGAAGAGATTGCAGACCGGGTTGTCGGCCCAAGCGTAACGCACCGCGATCGGTGCGGCGACCGCGGGGTGGGAAACCTCGACCTGATTGTTGCCGACGATGTTGGCGCCCGCCCAATGCCAGACTTTGTCTTGGCCGCAGATCGCAAAACCGCGGGCCTCGGCCACATCGAAGGCGCGCAGTTTGCTGCCGAAGCAATCGAGCGTGACCGTGACCTTGTTTCCGGCGACGGCCATGCTCTGATATTCGGGGCTGCGGTAGGGGAATTTCATCCCGTAGTCTTTCGCGAGGGCCCAGCGCACGAGGCGGGAGGCGACGTCGTATTTATTGCGGGGATGGATGTCGCGGCCCTCGCCGACGTCGATGATCACGGCTTGGCCGGTGTTGGGCAGGCGCAGCGTCTTGGTCTGCGTCTCGCGGAGCTCGGCCCACGCGCTCTCACCGGGAGCGGATTTCTCGGCCATGTAATCGGCGAGCTGCACCCAGTAGAACGAGAAATCACCCTGACCCTGTTCCTTGCGCCACTGCTCGATGAGGAAGGGAAACAGCTCGGCGTGCTCGTGGGCGCGGCCGGCGTTGGACTCGCCCTGATACCAGATGACGCCCTTGATGCCGTAGCCGAGCGTGGGGTTGACGACGCCGGCGAAAATATTGCCGGGGCGGGCGTTGCCGGAGAGCCACGCGAGAGGATTTTGCGGCGGGGGTGGCGCTGTCTTGCCCGCGGCTTTGGCGGCCGCGCTGGCGACTTTTTGTTTTTCCGAGGCGGCGTCGAAATCGGCCTTGGCCTTGGCGGACGCGGCGTCGGCTTCGCGCTGTTTCGCGCCGGCCATCAACCCTGCGAAGCGCGGATCTTTTTCGATCGTCTCGCGGCGGATCCACGCCTCGGCGGCGGAACCGCCCCACGCGTTGTCGATCAGACCGACGGGCACATCAAGGATGTCGTAGAGGTAGCGGCCGTAGAGATAGCCGATGGCGCTGAAATCCTTGGCGTTGGCCGGATTTGCTATCTCCCATTTGCCTTTGAATTCGGTTTTCAATTCCTGCGTGCCGACCTGCGGCACGGAGACGATTCGGAGGTTGGGGCGACGCGCACCCGCGCCTTCGATGTCGCCGGTGTAGGTCTGGCCGAGCGACCACTGCATGTTCGATTGACCGGAGCACATCCAGACTTCGCCGATCAGCACGTCGGTGACATCCCGCTGCGTGGTGCCGGCGATGGAGAGAATTTGTGGCGTGGCGTTGGCGGGGGCGGCGGCGAGTTTGACCGTCCACCTGCCGTCAGACCCGGCGGTGGCGGTGTAGGACTGGCCGGAGAATTTCACGGTGACCCGGGTGCCGGGAGTGTCCCAGCCCCAGATGAGGTTGGCCTGCTTTTGTTGCAGGACCATGTGGTCGCCAATGATGGCGGGGAGTTTGAGTTCCGCGCGCAGGACGGAAGCGAGGGCGAGCGCGCAGGAGAGGAGGAGGCCGAGTTTTTTCATGGGGATGGAGAGGACGGAGGGAAACGGGAGAACGCGGAGAGAAGGCAACAGGGTTCTCGTTGGCGGAAGCCGCCGGCAGAAGCAAACTCGGCGTGTAAATTTTTGGCGCGCGGGTGTGCGCTAATCCGCCGCGACGCGCGGCGCGGTTCGATCACTATCGGCGGGAGTCATGTCGAAGGAAACGTGGGCGGCCGCACGCTTCGCGTCAATCCGCCTGCTGTGACTGGGCGGTGCGCGCTGCCGTCGTGGCGTGCTGGCTTTCAGCTGAGCC
>SYGN01000124.1 GCA_005799525.1 Opitutaceae bacterium
CGTCGTGACGACACCGGTGCTGATCACGATTTGGCGAATCGCGTGATTATAGGTATCGGCAACGTAGACATTCGTGTTGTCGGTGGCGACGCCTTGGGGAAAGCGGAACGAAGCCGCGGCACCCGTGCCGTTCGCGGCACCTGCCACGCCTGATCCGGCAAGCGTCGAGACGACGCCGGCGGCAGTGACTTTGCGAATCGTATGATTGTTCGCGTCCGCCACGTAAATGTTTCCCGTGCTGTCCACCGCGACGCTGGCGAGCGCATTGAACCGCGCGGCGGTGCCCGTGGCGTTCGCGTCCCCCGAGGCGATGGCGGGGCTGCTGCCGGCGAGCGTGCTGATCGCGGTCTGGGCGATCGCCGAGCTGAGCCCCACAAGCAACACGCAGCCCGCGAACAGGATTCGCCGCAGGGGCACGAGCGAGCGCAGCGTGAGCATGACGATGCGAAAGATGGCCCCCGCCGAGCCGGCCGCAATCGCGAAAGAGCCACCGCGACATTTCCGCGAATGCAGCATGTGCGCAATTAAGTGTCCGCAGGTTGTCCGCTCATACTCGGTGGAGTCCTGAATCTGCGGGGAAAAATCGGTGATCGTTTCCTGCTCCCCATCACCCGACGCCACCCGGATTATTTCCACAGTTTCCGGGCACCGCAGATCGCACCAACGCATTCCGGCAGCCCCGTTGATCGACGCCCCAACCCACCGCGCCTCGGACGAGAGGGCACGACCAACCCAACCGCAAACGAATGGCTGGCGCTCCGGATGTGACCAGCGGCGCGGCGGCGTCGCCTAGCCTTGGGCGCCCAGGGAGATCATCGACGAGGACAGTTTCAAATCTACCACCACAGAACGTGTGAACGAAAAAGTCGCTCTGCAGCACGAAGAGTCGCATCTTCAGAAAACAGGTTTGAACGATTGGATCGAGCCTACCAACGCGTTCATGGAAACGCTGGACGCAGCCTGTAAAATCGACGTTTCAAAATCTCTTCAGGAGATTTCGGAGCGAGGGGGGACATCGGAACGAAGCGCCTGATTTCGCGCAAAACGGTTTCCCTCAATCCTTCCCCGCTTTTCGGTTTTACGTCGGCATTCCCTGCCGAAACGCGGGTCTCGTCCCACTCCGCTCCACAGCCCAAGACCCCTTTTCGGGGGAAAGTACTATTTGGTGCCCGGGACAGGACTCGAACCTGCACGCCTTACGGCACACGCCCCTCAAACGTGTGTGTCTACCAATTCCACCACCCGGGCAGTTGGGAAGCGAGGAAAGTGGACTAAGGTGAATCCGTTTCGCATTGTCCAGCCCTGAAATCATCTCGCGAAAAAAATACCCGTCGGCCGCCCAGCACCCTCGGTTCCGCGTCGTTGCAGCCTCAGTTCTGTTGCCGCGCGACGAGGGCCCGAGCCAATGCTGCCGCGAAAAACGGCCCGCGGTAAATCATTCCCGTGTAGACCTGCACCAAGGTCGCGCCCGCATCGAGCTTCTCCCCGGCACTCGCGCTGTCCGTAATACCACCGACGCCGATGATCGGCAGCCGCCCGCCCGTCGTGCGCGCGATGTAATTGATAATCTCTGTCGACCGGCGGCGCAGCGGGGCACCGCTTAATCCGCCAGCTTCCGTCACCCTGGCAAACGGTCCCGGCCGCGCGAGCGTGGTGTTGGTCGCGATGATGCCATCGAGACAGAACTCCGCGATCACCCTCAAAGCCGCGTCGATCTGGGGCCAAGTGAGATCCGGGGCGATTTTCAACAAGATGGGCACGCGCCGCTTGCCGGGCTGGGCTGCGCGCTGGCGATTCGCGCGAGTGACGGCACCGAGCAATTCACGCAGTCTCGTCTCGTCTTGCAGCTGCCGCAGCCCGGGCGTGTTGGGACTGGAAACATTGAGCACCACATAGTCTGCGTAGTCCGCGAGGAGGGCGAAACTGCTGAGATAGTCCTCCGCCGCCTGATCGAGATCGGCGATTTTCGACTTACCCAAATTAACGCCCAGCGGGATGCGACGCGCGGCCGGTCCCGGTTGCTTCGCCAGTCTGGCCGCGACCGCCACCGCACCTTCGTTGTTAAAACCCATCCGGTTGATCACCGCCTCCTGCGCGGGGTCGCGAAACATCCGCGGCCGCGGATTTCCCGGCTGGGCCAACGCCGTGACCGTGCCGATCTCCACGTGACCGAACCCCAGTGCCGCTGCCGCAGGCCACGCCCGCGCATTCTTATCGAAACCGGCCGCCAGGCCCACCGCGTTGGAGAATTTCAGCCCAAACGCCTCGACCGGCCTCGTTTTCGCCGGCAACGACGACCACGCCTCCAACGCACGGCACAGCGGCGGGAACGCCCCGAGCAACGCCATGGCCTCGACTCCGCGCTCATGCGCCACCTCGGAGTCGAGCGTGAACAACGTGCGCCGAAACAGTTTTTCGTAAAAATGGCCCATTCTTCGAACGTGAAAGTCACCCTTGAAATGGCAAGAGCCACGCGCCAAAGCCGAAGAGATCCAAGATTTTCCACCGCCGCCCCCACTCGTAACCGAGCTGTTACCCGCTGACCGTTTTTGTGCTTGTTTTTTAAAACTCCCCTTGCACGCTGCGCAAAATTCTCATCTGAATCATGGCTAAAGCTACTTCCACTCTCGGCTGGTGCATCGTTCGTCTCGGAGAAGACCATAATTGGTGGGTCGCAGAAACCAGCGACCCCGTCCGCTGGGATGTGGACGGCCTCAGCATCGTCGATCCACGTCAGCTCGCCCACCTGATCGAACTCGTCGATCCCGTGCGCGATTACGGCTTCGATCAGGATGTTTTCGAGTCGGCCTTCATTCGCTTCCGCATCGATAAAGATCTCGGCGAAGGCAAGGTCCGCCTCAAGCGCGTGAAGGATTCACTCTTCGACTCCGAAGATAAGCTCTTTGCACTCGCCGACGTGCTCGACGAAGAAAACGGGCCCTACGCCGATCTCCTCGACCACCTCACGCGCTGCCGCGTGAAATTGCTCAACGACCTTTTCGCCTTCGAGGCCAAACTGTCCGTCGACGAAGTGGAAGACGAACTCCGCGAAGAGCAAAACAGCCACTTCATCCAGGGTAAGGCCGTCCACACTTTCGAAGAGCTGACCTCCATTCTCGATTACATGCCCGCCGGTTATGACACGGATGACGAAGCCACCGCCAAAGGCGCTGAGGACGAGTCGGATGTCGATCTTCCTGAACTCGAAGAAGCCGAAGAGGAAAAACTCAAAAACGACGAATCGCTGAAGTGGGACGAAGAAGAGGAAGGCGGCGCCGAAAAACCAGCCGTTCAAGGCGAGAAAAAGAAAAAGAAGAAGGGCGACGACGAAGAGGAGTCCGACGACCCCGACGAGGATGACGAGGACAGCGACGACGAGGATGACGAAGACAGCGACGACGATGATGATGAAGACGAGGACAGCGACGACGGCGAAAAGCCCAAACGTAAGACCAAAGCCAAGCGCTGAGTCGGCTCATCATCCCGCAAGATTTCACGGCAGCCTTTCGAGGCTGCTGTTGGTTTTTCCTCCTGCCGCGCGGCGTCCTCCGCGCCCCCTTTGCCAACCTCCAAGGTTGCGCCAAAGGTGCCCGCCACGTGCCTGCGGCCCAGTTCTGCCCGCCCGCGTGGGGATGGGTCCGTTTTGACCGCCCAACTGGGCTCGGCCGGGCGGCGATTTTCACCACCCACGTCGATAGCCATCAGACCGCATTTGTCCTACCCCATCGTCTATGCTGGTGGTCTATGAAAACGACCGTCCAACTCGATTGTCAGGCCATCCTCGCCAACAGCGCCCAGCCCGTTCACCTCGCCTTCCAGTTCACCGCCCCCGGCCATTCCGGGCACCGCGACCACCCCATCGCCTTTTCTGTCGTCCTCGACCGCAGCGGTTCCATGAGCGGCGATCCCTTGGCCTCGGCCCTGCCCGCCGCCAAGACCGTCGTGCAGAACCTCCGCCGCGAGGATAAGTTTTCCCTCATCACCTTCGACGACGCCACCGAGGTTTTGATCCCCATGGGTCCGGTGTCGAGCAAGCAAGCCGTCCTCGACCGCATTGATGGTATCCAGAGCGGAGGCAGCACCAATCTGACGGGTGGCTGGATGCTGGGCCGCGATGAGTTGCGCAGCACGCCGGCCGGCACCGTTCGCCGCCAGTTGCTCCTCACCGATGGTTTTCTCAACATCGGCATCACGGAGCCCGCGCAAGTGACGCAGGTCGTCACCGCCGGCTTGGAGCGCGACGGCATTCGCACCAGCACCCTCGGGTTCGGGAACGACTACGACGAGGATCTGCTCGGCGAACTCGCCCGCGCCACGGGCGGCTCGTTCTACGATGCCAACGGCGCCGAGAAACTCCCGGATATCTTCCGCGCCGAACTCGATGGGCTTCAAAATATCGCCGTGCAGAATCTGCGACTCCGCTTCAAGTCGCTCGATTTCGTGGACGGCATCCGCTCACTGGGCGGTTACAACGATGTCACTCTGCCCGACGGCCGGCATGGATTTCCCGTCGGCGATCTCACTTCCGAGGAGGAACGGGTCGCCATTTTCGCTCTGGCCGTTTTACCCATTCCGTTGCTTACCAGCACCACCACACCCGCCGCCGACCTCGCTGGTGAAGTGCTCACCGAAGTCGAAATCCTCTGCGATAAAATCACCGCGACCGGAGTCAGCTCGCACGTCGAGCGTCACACCATTCGCGTGCGGCCCACCCAGTCGCGCGATGACATCCAGCTCAACGAAAATGTGCTCCCGTGGGTCTCAGCCCAACAGGCGGCGGAGATCCTGAACCAGGCCCTCGCCAAGCGCGACGCCGGTGACGTCGCCGGCACCAAGCAGATACTCGAAGCCGGCATCGTGAAGCTACGAGCCTACGCGCGGGACGCGCAGATCGCCGACGGCCTAAATCTCCTCGCCAGCGCCCTAGTCCGACTCGCCGACACCGAAAACTACACGCGTTCGCGCAAGGTCCTCCGGAGCGGGGGCGCGAGCTTCTCCAAAATTAGCAGCTCCGAACACTGGTCGGTCAACGAGGCGACGCCGACCCCATCGTTCAAGAAACCGCGGCGAAAAACTCCGCTCACGCCAGACGTGATCGATCCGGCCGCCGGGCAACCCCAAACCCACTCACATGTGGCTCTTCACCGAACACGGCTTTTATTCGATCACTCGCTCGCGGACGGAGACCGACAAAGCTCAGGTCCGCGCCCGCACCCGTCGCGACCTCGAAAACCTCCAGACGCTCACCAGTAACGCGGCGACCATCCTCAAAACGCTCAACGCCGACTGCCGCTGGCGGATCATTGTCACGCCGAGCGAGAGCGAGCGCATTGTCACCCCGCTCACTCGAGACATCGACTACCCCAACTTCAAAGCCTGCGTCGCCATGCGGCCGGACCGGAAGCACCGCGGGCACGACTATCACCGGATTTGGGAACTTCATCACAGTTGGCAATCAGACAACGACCACGGTTGATCCTCGACATCGGTATGGCTGTCCTCGTTGAAGCATTCTCTGTCATCGTCCGCCGCCGGGCCATTATTGATCGGTATCCAGGCGGCTGGCCGGCATTCCTGCGTGCTATTCCGAACGCGACCCTTTGCGACGACGATCATCTCGTCCGGGTCGGTTTCATGACGCCTACCGATGTCGAGGCGTTCGTGGGGATACTCGAAGCAGCAGGGTTGATATTCTGCCGCGACGGCCAAATTGAGGATCTTGCGGTCGTACATCAACTCCGCGGTCCAACCCTTCCCTCTCCATGGCTCGAGGTTCGCACCATTGAACTTTTTGAGCCGAGGCTAAAAGTCGTCGCATGCTGCCTCGCTGGTCAGGAGCTCGGTAGTCTCGCACTTCCCGGGGGATGGAAATATGAGGGTTCCCTGAGCGCGAAGTCCGGCTTCATCGCCCAAGACACGCTCGAAGATCGAGGGAAGTATTTGCGCTTTGAAAACGGCGTGGCGGTATATCTCGACCTACTTACCGATAAGGAAGTTTTCCTCGGTCGGCCAACGTTTCGGGGCGACACTGAAGGAGCCTTGAATTCTCAGCTCGTGGAAATCTTTCATGACGCTCCCAACTGCGAGGAGGAGATCGACAACTCGGTGGCACGGGGCGACGGGGAAAACGCCGCAAGATTAGGTAAACGCCTGAGGGAAGAACTGCTGCCAGAGACAGAAAGAATCTCCAATGGTCCGGGTCGCAGCCTCGGCTTCGCGCATTTTACACGTGGTCTCGTCCTGCGGATTCTCAAGCGGCTACGAGAAGCGGAATCGGCGCTGCTCAGGGCAAATGAATTGCTGCCACGTGCTCTGCACACACTGCGCGAACTTGTCCGGGTTCTGGGGGAACAGGGGAAGCATCGGGAGGCGCTCCCGTATGCCCGCGAGGCGTCGGAAGTCGGTCCGGTTGACGCCGGCGCATGGGGAAATCTTGCGATGTGCCTGATCCATAGCAGAGACCGTGAGGAAACACGGAACGCGATTAATTTCGCGATCGACCTCGACCCTCAAGACCCGATCAACCGAACCATCGTAGACAATTTCGGGAGTTAGTTTAGAAAATGAACGAAGCCCGACATTCGTTACCTCTGATTGAAGCACCCGCCGAGTGTGCTCTAATTGTGGAACATAAACGACCGTTGCTCGTGTTCGTGAAACTGCCATTCGTCGCCTGTGAGGAACTCGCTGCCTTGCGAATCCTCATACGGCAAACGCTCCGTCAACCTCTGTTTCTTCGCGTGCTGGAGCATTGGATCGCGTCCCGCCAAAGGCTTCATGCAACGCGGGGCCGATTCACTGTGTTTTGCCGGCACTAACGTATTCATCCTCATGCCCCTTTTCCAAAGCACCGCCGCCCATCCGCCGCAGATCCTCGCCAAGGACCGCGACCGCGTTATCACCTACACGCTGTCGACCGCTGCCGCCAAGCGCCTCCGGGAGACGGGCGTGCGCCATGGCCGCACCGTGCCGGGGCGCGTGCTGGCTGCACTCATCCGCACGGGCGACGCGCATTCACCACGCACCGCCGATGCGGCAGGCCAACAGGTGATCTTCGAAGACGACTCCGCCACGCACCTGCCCCGCTGTGAGCTGACCGGCGCGTCCACCGACCTGCACCTCATCGTATATGGCGAAGGCCAAGGCATCGTCGCCAAACTCGTGGCCACCGAGCCGCGCTTCCTACTGCAAAAAGTCACGACGCTGAGCGTGCCTCTCGCGGCCCTCACCGTCGCAGTCCTCGCGACGCTGGAAAATATTGGCAAGCTCCCTGTCGGCAGCCCGGCGGCGAAGACCCTCCGCGCGTGGTTGCGACAAGACCTGGAGGCGAGTTGGAACAAGCTCGCCGCCCAACGCTCCGAACCACAGCAAAGCCTCGAACTCGGCCCCGCGCCCGATGAGTTACCGCTGGCGAGCCTGGGCCCATAGGCGACTCTTCGCCTCCGATGGACGCGGCTTTAGGCCAGCACCTCGTTGCGCGTCGACGATTGGAAGCACGCCGAAGTCCGCTGTGTTGCCCAATGCGCAGAATCGAAAATCGGGCTTCACGTGATGGCCCAGATGAGTCTCTTTCAATCGCATGATTTCCATCTTTGAAACCGCTGCCGGGAAAGCCAACGCCCCGATCTACCAGTTGAGGGTCGTCCTACTCGGCAGCGCGACGCCCATTTGGCGGCGACTACACGTGCCCGCCGACGCCAAACTCGACTGGCTGCATGCCGTCCTGCAAGTCGCGATGGGCTGGACCAACAGCCATCTGCACCAATTCAAGGTGGGCGAGGACTACTACTCGGACACGCGCCACCACTCTGCTGAATTTGAGGACGACCTGCCAAGCCTCGAAGAGCGCACGGTTACCCTCCGGCAAATCGCCCCGCGCGAGCAGGATGTCTTCTGCTACGAATACGACTTCGGCGATTCTTGGGAGCACGCGATTACGGTGGAGAAAATCTTGCCGAATACGACGGCGTCCTCGTCCGCGCGCTGCCTCGAGGGTGCCCGCGCCTGCCCGCCAGAAGATTGCGGCGGCACTCCGGGCTACGACGATCTGCTCAAGATCCTCGAGAACCGGAAAAACCCGGAGCACAAAAGCATGAAAGAGTGGCTGGGCCGTTCATTCGACGCCGACGCCTTCGACGTGGAGAAAACCAATTTCTGGCTACGAAAACTGAAATGGCCGCGCGTGACCGAAGCTCAGCTGCGCAAGGTGATTATGGCCCGGCTCACCGTCCAAGATTAATACCTCGCCACATTGAGGCGTTGCCAACGCACCGCCGCCGTTCGTCGCGGATCGCTGCATCCAGCGACTTAACGTTCCGCCGGGAGGAAATCTCAGTTTGCGTCCTAATCCAGCCCTTGGACACTCCCTGTCCCAAGGCCAAGCCCACGCAGCCTCCCCGCTCACGTCCGCCGCTGGCCCGCATGATCCGCATCCATGAGGAATTTCAGGACGCGCGGCTCACCAACTGCACCAAGCTGGCCGACCTCCTCGAAGTCTCGACAAAGACCATCGCCCGCAACCTCGATTTTATGCGCGACCAGCTGGGTCTGCCGGTCGAATACGACGCCCAAATCTATGCGTGGCGTTATGCCCACTCGGTTAAAAATTTTCCCACCGTGCATGTAAGTGAAGGCGAACTGCTCGCGCTGCTCGTCGCGCAGAAGGCCCTCGATCAATACCGGGGCACGCCGTTCCACGACCAACTCGCGCACGCCTTCGAAAAGCTCTCCGCCGGGTTGCGGGACACGGTGAGTTTCTCACCGGTGGGCAGCCTCGCCAACGTATCGTTCCATCAATTCGGGCCGAGCAAAGCCGACTTGCACATTTTTAAGCGGATCAGCCATGCGGTGCTGAAATCCCGGGAGATCGAGTTTACGTACCTGAAACCGCGAAGCACCACGGCCGAGACGCGCCGCATGCAGCCCTACCACCTCGCGAACCGCGAAAACGCCTGGTATCTCGTGGGCCACGACGCGGAGCGCGACGCCCTCCGGACCTTTGCGGTGAGCCGTATCCAGAAAGTCACGCTTGGCTCCAAGAAGTTCATCAAGCCGAGCGATTTTTCACCGGAAACGTATTACGCAAAATCCTTCGGGGCTTTTGTCGGCACCGGCGATCACCGGGTGGTCGTTCGCTTCACGCCCACTGCGGCGGCGCAGATCCGCGAGCGCTTTTGGCACGAGACCCAGGAGGCCCGCGAGCTGGCCGATGGTCGCCTGGAACTGCGACTGCACCTCAACAGCCTCGACGAGATTCAGCGCTGGATTATGGGCTGGGCCGATCAGGCCGAAGCCGTAGGTCCCGCGGAGCTGCGCCAGCGGGTGAAGGCAGCGGCCGTCGCCGTCACGAAACTCTACTGAACCGGGCACGAACGAAAAACCTCTTTGCCGAAAACCCTGTGTTCTTCTCTCCCGCACCATAAATTGTGATTTTGTCGTGTTCGATTTGGAAACGACCGGACTCTCGTCGCGTTTCGACGAGATCATCCAGATCGCCGCCGTACGACTCGGGCCCGGAGGAGTCGTCACCGCGGAAGTGTTCGCGACGTTTGTCCGACCGGAAGCGACCATCCCGAGCTTCATCACCGGACTCACCGGCATCTCCAATCGCGATGTCGCCAACTCGCCACCGGTCGCCGCAGCCCTGGCGGCGTTTTCGGACTTCGTCGGCGAGTCCGTGTTGATCGCGCACAACGGCCACCGGTTCGACGCGAAGTTTCTGACCGCGGCCTGCGAATAGAAGCGACTAAACTCCCGGCCGGTCGCATTGATTGATTCGATCCACTTCTCGAAACGGCTCTTCGGTACGACGCGTGGAACCAGCACGGACTCGACGCCGTCCTCGCCCGCACGCAGGTCACGACGTTCCAAGGTCGCCGCCACGATGCGCGTGGCGATATGTCCGCCCTCGCCCAAGCCGTCCTCGTCGCCGCCGAGCAGTCGCGCATCACCGGTTCCGAGTTTATCAAGTAAACCGTCTCCGTCGCCTACGCGAAAACCGAGGCTCGGGATCAAGGGCGCATTCTGAGTCGGATCGATAAAGTCGATCGCCCAGAGCTGAGCGACCCATCGCCCGATCAGCTCTGCGCGCCGTCCGACCTGAATTTGATATTCTCCGTTTCGTCTTGCTCACCGCTCTCGCCTCTCGGTTCTTGACTGCGGTTTTCCGGCTGCGCCAGCCGCGTTTCCCCCTACCTCTCGCGTCTCTCCCGATCTCTCCTCCTCCCTACCTCATACCATGCGCGCTTTTTCCCTAATTCTCGCCGTCACCTTCGCGCTCGCGCACCTTCCTGGCGCCCACGCCGCCACCGCTCCCCTCCGCGCCGGTGCCGCCACGAGTAACCTCACGCCCGAACTCGGTTCACTGATCGTAGGCGGCTTCGCACCGTTTCCCGCCCAAGACGTCCACGACGAGCTGCAGGCACGCTGCCTCGTGCTCGACGACGGCCACACGAAACTCGCGCTCGTCGTCTGCGATCTGATTGGACTGCACCGCGGCGTGAGTGTGGAGGCGCGGCGACTCATTGCGGAAACCAGCGCCATCCCGCCGGAAAACGTAATGATCTCTGGCACGCACACCCACTCCGCGGCCACGGCGCTCGGATCGAGCCGCTTCGCGTTTGAGCAGCCGCTCGACGACTACCAACGGTTTGTGGCCCGCCGCATCGCGGACGGCGTGCGGCGTGCGGCGAATCTCCTGCGCCCCGCGCACATCGCGTTTGGCCGCGTCGAGGCCCCGGAGCACGTCTTCAATCGTCGCTGGCACCTGCGCGAGGGCACCGTGCCGCTGAGCCCTTTCGGTAAGGTCGAACGGGTGAAGATGAACCCACCGGCCGGCAGCAAAGATCTGGTGGAGCCCGCCGGTCCGACCGATCCCACGGTGTCGTTCATCGCGCTCCGCGAGCCGGGCGGACGGCCCATCTCGGTCCTCGCCGCCTATTCGCTGCACTACGTGGGCGGCGTCGCTGGCCGCGCGATCTCGGCCGACTACTTCGGGGTTTTTTGCGAAGAGCTGAAACGGTTGCAAGCCGTCGCGGACGACGGCCCGCCCTTTGTCGCACTCCTCGCCAACGGCACGAGCGGCGACATCAACAACGTCAATTTCCGCATCGCTGAGCCGCGCCGGCCCGCCTACGAGAAGATGCGCCTCGTCGGTCGCGATGTGGCCGCCAAGGTCCACGGCGCACTCGCCGCCGCGACTTGGCGCGACACCGCCGCGCTGGCCGCGCGCTACCGCGAGCCCGCCATCGCCTGGCGCACCATCGGCCCCGAGTTGCTCGCGTGGGCCCAGGAGACCGAGGCCCGCGCCCCGCGCCTCGCGAGCGGCGACATCCCCGTCGGTGCTCGCTGGGCCACGACGCCCGACTGGGTGCAGCGCCTCAGCTACGCGAGCCGCGTACAGCACCTCGCCGCCTCCGGCCCACCGGCAAAGATTCCGTTGCAGGTGCTACGCATCGGCGAGGTCTGCATCGGCACCACGCCCTGCGAAACGTTCGCGGAGACGGGACTGGAATTCAAACGGCGCAGCCCCTTCGCGGCTTCATTCCTGATCGAACTCAACCACGGTTATTTCGGGTATCTCCCGACGCCGCGGCACTTCGAGCTCGGCGGCTACGAAACGTGGCCCGGCACCAACTACCTTGAGCCGCAGGCGGCGGTAAAAATGCTCGACGCCCTCCTGGAGATGGCCGGCGAACTCCGCCCTGCCGCGCCCTGAGCACGCCGGCCAGTTGCCAGTCCAAGCGGACCGTTTGTCTGCGGGTGCCCATCTTGATCTGCGCGTGATCTGCGCGCTCTACGTGCCAATCCTGGCCGGCTATGGGTATGGAAACAGCCGGCGCTGACTTCCGAAGGCGAGCGCGGCGATTGCGCGCAGCGGTTATCTGCTCGCCATCGCGACTCACGCCGCGGACGTGCAGGCACGCCCTTTGGCTTGGCTGCCGTGGAACGACCCACCGTCGAAAAATCCGACCGAGCCCGACCACGATCCACCCGGTCTCCCCAAGTAGCGTCGGCGCCCACCGCCGCGGCTCGCCGCTGCGGCGGCTCTGGAAAGATCTACCCGGCTTGATCAGACATTGTCGTCCTCACCCTCGCGTCCCTTGCCGCCGTTGGCGGGAAGATGATGAGGAAAAAGGAGATAGTAATTCATCAGCCACCAACTGCGCGACGAGCGGTAGAACAGCATTGGAAATCCGATGGACCCCATACCCGCGAGGGCAATCGCGACGGAGACCCCGATCACCTTGTAATAGGCGAGCAGCAGCACCGGGATGAGGTAGAGCATGATCGTCATACCGTAATTGAGGGACATCGAGCCGATGAAAAACCCTTCATCATTGGCGCGCTCAATCGTGAATCCGCAGGCGGCACACTCCTTATTCACTTTAAAAAACGAATTCGGAACAAAAAGAGTTCGCCCCCCACAGTTACTGCACCGGTTAGTCAAACCCCGATACACAATTTGGATACGCGAGACTTTCATCTGATCAAAAAAAGGCGCTTCACCGGAAAAGTGCAGCGCCTGCTTTAAAAAGAATTCCACGAAACCTCACGCGCCCAGCTGATAGCGCGTAAACCGGCGAATTTGGATGTTCTCGCCAATGTGAGCGATTTGGCTAGCGACCAAATCTTTGATCGACTTGTCATTTTGCTTCACGAAGGGCTGATCGAGGAGACACACCGTCGAATAATAGTTCTCCAACTTCCCATCCACGATCTTTTGCACGACCGCAGGCGGCTTGCCTAGGACCGACGCCGCCGCGATCTCGCGCTCTTTGGCCAGATCGGCCTCCGGCACCTGATCGCGGGAGACGTAAAGCGGATTGGCCGCAGCGATCTGCAGACAGAGGTCCTTGACGAAAGCTTTGAAGGCATCGTTCCGGGCGACGAAATCCGTCTCGCAGTTGACCTAGACGAGGACGCCCACTTTCCCGCCGACGTGGATGTAACTTTCGACTAACCCTTCCTTCGTCGCGCGGGTCGAAAGCTTATCGAGCTTGCTGCCCAGTTTCTTGCGCAGAATCGTGACAGCGGCCGCAACGTCACCGTTGGATTCGGTCAGGGCCTTTTTGCAGTCAAGCAAGCCGGCCCCGGTAGCGGTACGCAACTCATGAACCATTTGAGCGGAGATGATGGTGCTCATTCAATAAGATTTTCTGGAGATTTACTCGGCCTTCACGGCAGCCTTCTTGGCACGAAGTGGTTTCTGCGCAGCGACACCGGGCTCAATTGCGCCCTCAATGGCCGCCGCGATCTCGGAAGGAATCTCGACCTTTGAAAGGTCAATCGACTCAGCGCTGATCACGACGGGGGCCGCGACTTGTGCGCCCTTCAAATCGGCGGCACCGCGTTGGGCGCGACGGGTGTCGCGCAGCGCGAGCCCGCTTTGGATCGCCGCGGTCACAGCCTCGACAATGATCCGAATCGACTTCACCGCGTCATCATTGCCCGGGATCGGGTGCGAGACCGTGGTCGGATCGGAATTCGTATCCACGAGACCGACGCACGGGATGCCCGCGCGGGACGCCTCGGCGACAGCGATTTTGTGGTGATTCACATCGACTGCAAACATCGCCGAGGGCAGGCCGCCCATATCGGAGATGCCGTTGAAGTTCTTTTGCATGCGCGTCATCTCACGCTTGATGGCGGACTCTTCCTTGCGCGGGAGCTTGGCCATCTCGCCGTTCGTCTCCATGGCCTGGTATTTCTTGAACTTGGCCACGGATTTTTTGACGGTCTCGTAATTGGTCAGCGTACCACCGAGCCAACGATCAACGCACATCGGCATATTCACCGAAGTAGCGGCTTCGCGGACGATTTCCTTCGCTTGGCGCTTGGTGCCGACGAAGAGGACGTTGCCACCGTTTGCGACCGTGTCTTCAAGGAACGCACAAGCCTTCATGAGGGCTTCGTGGGTCTTGCCGAGGTCAATGATCGAAACGCCTTGGCGGTGATCGAAAATAAACGGCTTGGAACGTGGGTTCCAGCGCTTGGTCTGGTGCCCGAAGTGAACGCCTGCGTCGAGCAGGTCTTTTGGTGTAATGCTGAGGCTCATAGTGATCTGATGGATGGTGAGAAACACAGGTCGACCGGAGGGCCGCCTTGCGATCGCAGGTTGATGGTTGTTGTGACTGACGTGAACTGACTAACAGACAGAGCCGAACAAAAAACCGTGAGCCGTGTTCGCTGGCAAGCGCGAATTCAGCAATTTCCCGGAACGCCTGCGATCATCATCGCCACGTGATCGCCCAGCCGTTCGACCTCGTCGCTATCGTGCGACGACACCAACACCGTCCACTGCCCGAGCGCGTCTACTTCCAAAACACCCCCGATAAATTCATCCCGCACCAGCGCATCGAGCCCGCTGAACGGCTCTTCGAGCACGCATAACTTCGGCCGATAAGACAGCGCCGCCTTCATCGACATACCGCGCGAGAGATGTTTCAGCTACCCATCCTCTGGCAGCGCGAACTGCGCGAGCAGCGTGTTCTCCAGCACCCGATCCCACGTCGGATAGAACGGCCGGCCATAGTCCAAGAATCGCCGCACCGTCATCCAAACTGGCAGCGGCTGGTTCTCCGACACGTAGCCGATCTGCGCCTTCTCCTTCCCGCCAAGTTTGCGCGTATCCAAGCGCGCATCCAAGCCGAGCACGCGCGCCGCCCCACTCGTCAGCTCGATCACGTTCATGGGCCTCTTCATCGTCGTCGATTTACCCGCGCCATTGGGCCCGAGCAGCGCAAAGACACTCCCCTGCGGCACCGCGCGGGTGAGCCCGGGCACCACCTCCAGCTTCCCGAACCGTCGCGTGAGCTGCGTCGTTTCAATGCTGTTCATAGGGAAATCCCTCCTCCATCCGCCCCGACCTACTTGTCACGTATTACGTGACAATAGTCCGTAATCAACGCTCCATAAAAGTGTCACGTAATGCATGACACTGGGCCTTCGGCCTTTCCCGCGCGCCGACCCGGAGTCAGTTCTTTTCGTCGTTCATCGTAGTCTTCATCGTCCGCCGAGTTTTTTCCAATGAGCCATAACCGCCGCTTGCACATCGTCGAGATCGAGCCCGAGTTTCTTCGCCTCCACCACAAGCCATTCGACTTCCACACCGAGCAGCTCCGCCCGCTCCTTTTTCCGCCGACTTCCCGACCCGCCACAATACTCCCCACCGCCGGCGTCGTCACCAACACTCCCTCGGCCACGAGTGCCGCGACGACCTTGTGCACCGTGTGCGGATCTACGTTGAGCTCCTGACTCAACGCCCGCACCGAGGGAAACTTGTTTCCTGGCCGCAGCTGCCGCGTCACGACCGCCTTCCGCACGGCAAACATAATTTGCTCCGCGACGGGTAGACCAGGCTTTAGTGCGATGGAGAACGGGAGCACACTGTTCTAGTCGCACTCATACAGTTAGGACGGCAGGTTTTCCTTTTCGATCCGTGGCGGATTTCGGGTGTGATCTCCGCAGAAAAGCCTTCCCACTCCTCGCTCGACCCGCCTCAATTGTGCCTCGTGGCTACGATTCAGACTATCGGTTCCGAGGAAATACACGCTGCCATCACGCAGCTCGCGACCGCCATTTCCGCCCGTCACGGCACCGCCAAAAAACTCCTGCTCCTCGGCGTCGCCAACGGCGGCGTCACCCTCGCCCAACGGCTCGCTTCGAGACTCGCAACGCTCCACCCTCCGCTCTCCACCGCGACGGGCACCGTCGACATTTCCTTCCACCGCGACGACATCGGCCGCCACCCCATCCCCAAGGAATTCGCCCCGACGCACATCCCCGCTGACGTCCACGGTGCCACCATCATCCTCGTTGACGACGTCCTCTTCTCCGGTCGCACCGTGAAAGCTGCCCTCGACGAACTCTTCGACCACGGTCGCCCCGCCAAAGTCGAACTCGCCGTCCTCGTTGACCGCGGCGGCCGCCTCATGCCCGTCGCCGCCGACTACACCGGCCTCACCCTCGCCCCTGCCGCTGACGAAAAAGTCGTCGTCGCCCTTGACGCCAACTCCCCCAACCGCGACTCCATCCGCATCCAATCTTCGACCACAGTCAGTGACGATTAATTCTGAGACATTGGTCATTTCCTCCCTCCTCTCATGCCCTGGACGCGCAAACACCTCATTACCCTCGAGGAACTTTCCCTCACCGAGATCGACCAGATCCACGCGACTGCGGTTGCCTTCAAACGCACCCTCTCGCGCAGCGTGAAAAAAGTCCCCGCCCTCCGCGGCAAAACCATCGTCAATCTCTTCCTCGAACCCAGCACTCGCACGCGTATGGCCTTTGACATGGCCGCCAAGCGGCTGAGCGCCGACGTCATTTCCCTCGACGGCGCCAGCAGCAGCACGACCAAGGGCGAAACCCTCCGCGACACCGCCCAAAACATTCAGGCCCTCCAGGCCGACATGATCGTCCTCCGCCACGCCGCCGCTGGCTCCGCACTCTACATCTCGCGCATCCTCGACATCCCCGTCATCAACGCCGGCGACGGCGCGCACGAACACCCGACTCAGGGCCTGCTCGATACCTTAACCATGAAGGAGCGCCTCGGATCACTCCAAGGCCGCAAGGTCGTCATCCTCGGTGATATCCTCTTCAGCCGCGTCGCCCGCTCCAATATCCATGCTCTCGTAAAAATGGGCGCCGCCGTTACCCTCGTCGGCCCGAGCACGCTCGTGCCGCTCTGGTTCACCGATCTCGGCGTGAAAGTTTCCTACGATCTCCGCAGCGCCCTCGCCGACGCCGAAGTCGTGATGCTCCTCCGCATCCAACACGAACGTCAGTTGAGCGGTCACTTCCCGTCACTCGGCGAATACACCGGCATGTTCGGACTCAACAAAACCCGCGCGAGCTGGCTGAATCCCAAAGCCATCATCATGCACCCCGGCCCAATCAATCGCGGCGTGGAAATCGACAGCGAACTCGCCGACGGCGACCGCAGCGTGATCCTCGAACAAGTCACCAACGGCATCGCCGTCCGCATGGCCGTTCTCTACCTCTGCGCCGGCGGTCAACCCGAACTCGTGATGCCCAAGGAATAACGATCTTTCCCGCTCCTCTTCATCGTTCTCTTTCCTCTTCATCATTCGCTTTCGTCCGCCCGCAGCGCCGTCGCCCCGAGAAAGCAGCAAGAGAAAGACTTCCCAGCCATGCCTAACCTCTGGATCCAAAACGCCCGCGTCATCGACCCCGCCGCCAAACGCGATGCCCGCGGCGACCTCTTCGCCGTAGACGGAAAACTCGTCCCGTCGCTCTCCCCCGCGCAAAAAAAACGCGCGAAAAAAATCGACGCCGACGGGCTCGTCGCCTGCCCCGGCCTCGTCGATATCCACGTCCACTTCCGCGAACCCGGCCAGACGCACAAGGAGACTATCGGCACCGGCTCCCGCGCCGCCGCCGCCGGCGGATTCACCACCGTCGTGTGCATGCCCAACACGTCCCCCGTCGCCGACAACGCCGGCACCATCCAATTCATCAACGACGCTGTCCGCCGTGACGCCGTCATCAAAGTCCTCCCCACCGGCTGCATCACCGTCGGCATGAAAGGTCAGGCCCTCGCCCCCATCGGCTCGCTCAAACGCATGGGCGTCGTCGCCATCACCGACGACGGCGATTGCGTCCAGTCCAACGAACTCATGCGTCGCGCCTGCGAATACGCGGCGATGTTCGACCTCCCGATCATGGATCACTGTCAGGACGCCTCGCTCACGCAGGGCGCCGTCATGAACGAAGGCAAAGCCTCCACGCGACTTGGGCTCCGCGGCTGGCCGCACGCCGCCGAAGACATCATCGTCGCCCGCAACGTGATCCTCTCGGAGTCCACCGGCGCCCACATCCACCTCCAGCACATTTCGTCCCGCCACTCCGTCGGTATCATCCGCCGCGCCAAAGAGCGCGGCGCCCGCATCTCGGCTGAAGCGACGCCCCACCACCTCGCGTTAACCGAGGACCTGCTCTCCGGCTACGACACC